>DASVHS010000668.1:0-9905 GCA_036382495.1 Thermoanaerobaculia bacterium
GCGCCGTCGGTTGGATCGGCTCCCACCGCGGCGCGAAGACTCTCGATCGTCGCACGCGTCTGATCGTCGACGAGGGCCTGGGAGATCGGACGCGGCGCCTGCTGCGTCGACGCACAGGCGGTGAGCAGAAGGAAGAAGACACCCAGAGCGCGCCGCATCATCGTCGAGGAGTATGACGCGGCGCGCGCGCGGATGTTACGCGGCGTTCGGATTGGCGCGGATGTGAATCTCCACGCGGCGATTCAGTTGACGCCCTTCCGGGGTCGAGTTCGTCGCCTTCGAACGGGTCTCACCGTAGCCGACCGCGGTGATCGAGCGGCTGGCCACTCCATTGTCGACCAGGAAGTCGCGAACCGAGTTCGCGCGCCGGTTCGACAGCGACTGGTTGTACTCCGACGTGCCCGTCGAATCGGTGTGACCTTCGACGTCGATCAGCTCGTCCGGATACTGCCGGAAGTTCGTCGCCAGGTCTTGCAGCGTTGTGCGCGATTCGGAGCGCAAGGCGGCCGAGTCGACGTCGAACAGAATGTCGCTCGTCAGGCGGACATTGATTTCGCCTTCCGAGGGACGCGTGACCTCGACGCCCTGGATCTGCCGGAGCTCCTGCTCCTGTTTGTCCATCCGGTGCCCGATCGCTGCGCCGATTGCGGCACCCGCCGCAGCTCCCGCCACAGCGCCGGTCCGGTTGTTGCCGGACTGATTGCCGATCACTGCGCCGGCGACTGCCCCTGCCGCTGCGCCGATGCCTGCTCCCTCTTTTGCCTTCTTGTTCGGATCACTCGTAGTGCATGCAATCACAAACACGGTCGCTATCAGTAGTACCGATACTCTTCGAATCATTCAAACCCCTCCAGAAAAAAGAAAAAGGACGCTCATCACGAGCGTCCTTTTCTCTTTCACGATCAGTACCTGCTTACGCTGCGTTCGCCTTGATGTGGATCTCGACGCGACGATTCAGCTGGCGGCCGCTGGCCGTGCCGTTGGTCGCGCGCGGCTGCGATTCACCAAAGCCGAGTGCATCGATGCGCGATCTGCTGACGCCAATGCCCTCGAGATACTGAGCGACCGAGTTCGAGCGGCGCTGCGAGAGACGCTGGTTGTACGAATCAGAGCCCACCGAATCCGTGAAACCCTCGACGCGAAGCGTGGTGTCGGGATACTTCTGGAACACGTCGGCCATCTCGCTGAGCGAGGTGCGCGACGCGCTGCGGAGTCCGGCCGAGTTGAAGTCGAACAACACGTCGTTTTTCACGGTGACTTTCAGCTCGTTGTTGTTGACGCGCTGCACGTTGACGCCATCGATCTGGCGAAGCGATTTTTCCTGCTTATCCATCATGGCGCCGACGATGGCTCCCGTTGCGCCGCCAACCACACCGCCGAGGACCGCACCGCGCGTTCCGTTGCCCTTACCGCGGTTGTTGCCGAGGACGCCGCCGACGATGGCACCGGCAACGCCGCCGATGGCTGCACCCTTTTTGGCCTTCGCGTGGTCGTCGACCTGCGCGAACGTCGCGGGGACGACAAACAACATCACAAGAATGCTGGCGATGAACTGTTTCATCTGGTCTCCTCCAATTACTGCCGATACGTATGGCAACGAGGGTGCCATCGTCGTAATAACTCCGGCAGAAAAGGTAGGTGTAAGATGCGCGCATGCCGGCCTCGGCCGACCTTGCCGGAGTCATCCGCAACCTGCTGCGTGATAACGACTTGCCGTTCAGAGACTTCGTCGAGTTGGCGTTGTATCACCCTCAGCTGGGTTATTACGCGAAGCGAGCGCGGCCGGAGGCTGATTACGTCACTTCTCCGCGCCTGAGCCCGCTCTTTGCGGTCACTTTAGGCAAGCTGGTCAGTGAGTTTACGAGTCGCGTGGACGACGAGCTGTCCACAGTCGTGGACATCGGATGCGGGGACGGATCCCTCATCCATAGTCTTCTGGAGTGCGGCGGCCATGCCGCCGCTCTCCGATATTACGGAGTCGATCGCTCGCTGGAGCGTCTAAAACCCGAAGCGCGTAATTCGAAAGCTCACTTCGTCCGCACCCTCGACGAAGTTCCGCGCGACGGCGCGCGCCTCATCCTCGCGAACGAGCTGTTCGACGCGTTCCCGTTCGCGCGACTGGTTCAACGCGACGAGCATCTCCATGAACTATGGGTCGGCGATGTCGAGGGCCAGCTCGACTGGACCGAGCACGAGGCTCCCGGTCCCTACGAAGACTATTTTGCGGCGCGCGGAATCACGCTCGACGACGGCCAGTTCGCAGACGTTTCGCTGGAGTGGGAAGCGTATTACCGCGATCTCTGCAGATTCGTGAAGCGCGGGATGATCGTCACGTTCGACTACGGATTTCCGCAGGAACAGCTTTTCCACTCGCGGGTCCGCCGCTTCGGGACCGCGGCGGCGTATCACGCGCAGCGCGTCACGCGCGATCTCCTGGCGTCGCCCGGGGAGCAGGACCTGACGGCGCACATCAACTTCACCGATCTGATCCGCGCCGGTGAGGAGTCGGGGTTCCGCACCCTTTTCTTTGATCGCCAGGCGAAGTTTCTCCTGGCCATCGGGGCAGGCGAAGATCCGCTCATCCAGACGGCGCCGCGATCGATCGAAGAACTGCAGCAGCGCGAAGATGCGCGGCGGCTGATCCTTCCCGACGGCATCGGTGAAGACATCCGCGTTCTGGTGCAAGGTCGCGGGTTGAGCGATGACGATTGGTCGTTTCAGCGCAAGCTTTACTGAACGTGCGATGAAATTGCGTCGTTGACTCCTGACTTCCCGCGTTTACAATTACCGGCGGTCCACGTCCGACCACTGCATGGCGAACTATTCAGTACTGCCAATTGCCGTCCTCATCGTCATTTCGGTACCGGTTCTGACGCTTTTCATCATCACGCCTCTCATTCGTGCGTCGCGCGCGAATAAGGTGAAGCTCGAACCGTACGAATGTGGAGTGCCGGCGAGCTCGCTCGCGTTCGATCACCGATTCTCGGTGAGGTACTTCCTCATCGCCGTGCTTTTCATCGTGTTCGACGTGGAGACGGTCTTCCTCTTTCCGTGGGCGATCCGGTTCAAGCAGCTCGGCTGGTTCGGAGCCGTCGAGATGGCAATCTTTCTTGCGATTCTCCTGATCGGATATTTCTATGCGTGGAAGAGGAAGGTTCTTTCATGGGTCTGATCGAGAACCGCTTCGATTTTGCTGAAGGCACTCTCGGCAACGTTCTCACAACCAGAGTCGACAAATTTTTCAATTGGGCCCGCAAGTCATCGCTCTGGCCGATGCAGTTCGGGCTGGCCTGCTGCGCGATCGAGATGATGGCCACGCTCGATCCGCGTCATGACATGGCGCGCTTCGGCGCCGAAGTCTTTCGCGCGACGCCACGCCAGGCCGATCTGATGATCGTCTCGGGAACGGTCACCGAGAAGATGGCGCCGATCGTCCGCCGGTTGTGGGACCAGATGCCGGAGCCGAAGTGGGTCATCGCGATGGGTTCGTGTGCGACCTGCGGCGGACCGTACGACACGTATGCGGTCACGCAGGGCGTCGATCGCCTGATTCCGGTCGACGTCTACATTCCCGGCTGTCCTCCGCGCCCCGAGGCGTTGATCTGGGGCTTGATGGAGTTGCAGAAGAAGATCGAGAAGATGCACGTGCTCCGCAAAGGTGGCGAGGCATACGACTTCGCCCGCGCGTCGGTTCGCGATTCGATCCGGCCGGGACATGAAGGTCCGGCGCTGCGCGTCGAACAGGCGCAGGCACAACTCAAGCCGGCGCCGATTTCCGGAGTGAAGCGGGAACCGGTTGCGCCAAAGGCCGTGAAGCCGGCTGCTGAGACGGCCGCGGTTGCCGAAGTCATCGAAGCTGACGACGAGGAGGGCGAGGTCAATTAAATGACCGAGGCTCCCCATACTCCACCGGCGGCGACGGCGCCTGCGAAGCGCTCGGCCGACGAGATCAAACAGGATCCACTCGTCGCCGCGGTCGTCGCGCGCGTGAGCGGTGCAATTGCCGACGCGAAGGAATTCGCGAACGAGATCACGCTGATCATCGATCGCGAGAGCATCGTCGAAGTGGCGCGCGCGTTCAAGGATGACGGTTTCAACTATCTCGTCGATCTCAGCGGCACCGACTATTCGAAGTACCCGAACCACACCGGCCCGCGGTTCGGCGTCTCGTATACGCTTTACTCGTTCCGCAGAAACGCGCGCGTGCGGTTGCGCGTGTGGGCGACGGAAGAGAGTCCCGTTCCGTCGGTGACATCCGTCTGGAAAACGGCGAACTGGCACGAGCGCGAGACGTTCGACATGCTCGGCGTCCAGTTCAGCGGCCATCCGAATCTCGAGCGCATCCTGATGTGGGAGGGATTCAACGGCCATCCGCTGCGCAAGGATTTTCCGGTGCGCGGGATCGACACTGGCGCGCGCATCTACCCCGAAGTCTTCCCCGAAGGCGCAGGACCGAAAGCGGGTTCGACGGGCAAGGACTACAAAGACGTCAACATCTGGGAAGGTGAGTGGAAGCGATACGGGATGTGGCCTCTTGCCGGCGCACGTGCGGCGGCCGGAACACAGCAGCCGTTCGCGCCCGAGCTCGGCGCCGTCGTCGCGGACACCGCGAAGCCGACCGAAGAGGCGCCGTGGCACGATCCGGAAGTCGCGCTGGCGGAACGGATGAAGCTTGCCGCGCAGGGCTCGCTGAAGGACAAGCTGTTCGCGGCAATGGCGCAGACCGATTGCACCGCGTGCGGCTGGGATTGCGAAGGCTACGCGGCGGCCATCGCGTCGGGCGAGACGAAGGACCTGACGTTGTGCGTGCCCGGTGAAGAAGAAACGGAGTCCATGCTCGTGAAACTCATGGCGGGAGCAGCGAAGTAATGTTCGACGTCCACGAGATGGAAGTGAATTTCGGCCCCCAGCATCCGTCGACACACGGCGTGCTGCGGGTCCTTCTCAAGATCGACGGCGAGCGCATCATCTCGGCGAAACCGATCATCGGCTACCTCCATCGCGGAACGGAGAAGTTGTTCGAGCACATGGCGTATCCGCAGTGCATCCCGCACACGGACCGCATGGACTACGTCGCCTCCGCCACCAACAACCTCGGCTTTGTCGAAACGGTCGAGAAGCTGATGGGCATCACGAATCTGATTCCGCGCCGCGCGCAGCTCATGCGCGTGATGTTGTGCGAGCTGCAGCGCATTTCGTCGCATCTTCTGTGGCTGGCGACGCACGCGATCGACATCGGCGCGATGACCCCGTTCTTCTACTGTTTCCGCGAGCGCGAGCAGGTCCTCGATCTGTTCGAAGCGTATTGCGGCGCGCGGCTCACGCTCAATTGCATGCGCATCGGCGGCATGCCCGACGATCTACCGCCGAACTGGCTCGAAAACGTCGACAAGTTCTGCGACAAGTTCGACGCGGCCGTCGACGAGTACGAGTCATTGCTGACGAACAATCGCATCTGGAAAAAGCGGACCGTCGGGATCGGCGTGCTGTCTCCCGAAGAGGCGATCGACTGGGGCATCACCGGTCCGCCGCTGCGCGGATCGGGAGTGGAGTGGGACCTGCGCCGCGCGCAACCGTACGAGTGTTATCCCGACATCGAGTTCGACATTCCGGTCGGAAAGAACGGCGACACGTATGATCGCTACCTCGTCCGCATGGAAGAGATGCGTCAGTCGAACCGGATTCTCAAACAGTGCATCCCGATGATCCGAGCCACGAATCCCGGCGAGATCAAAGCGAAGATCTCGCGCGTGATCCGTCCGCCCGAGGGCGAGGTGTATCACTCGATCGAGTCGCCGAAAGGGGAGCTCGGGTATCACATCGTGTCCGACGGAAAATCGCAGATGGCGTACCGCTGCCACGTGCGGCCGCCGTCGTTTGTCAATCTGCAGGCGCTGCCAGCCATGGCGCGGGGGCACCTGGTTTCGGATCTTGTGGCGCTGATCGGGACCATCGATATTGTGTTGGGCGAGGTGGACCGATGACAAAAAAACTGAAGTTCGAAGTTCGAATTTCGAATTTCGAATTAAGAATTGAGCGCGGGTGGCCGTGTTTCTCAATTCGAAATTCGAAATTCGAACTTCGAAATTCCGTGGGGGTAGCGGCATGAATCCCTGGCTGCGCTACCTCGTCTGGCCGCTCGTGAAGTTCCTGATCGCGTTCGTGATCGTTCAGGTGATCGTGGCCGCGATGAACTGGATCGAGCGCCGTCTCCTCGGCCTCATTCAGGCGCGTCTGGGACCAAACCGCGTCGGATACAAAGGGCTCTTGCAGATCATCGCGGATCCGGTGAAGTTCCTGCTGAAGGAAGACATTGTCCCGACGAGCGCCGAGAAAGTCGCGTACTACCTCGGGCCGATGCTGCCGCTGGTTCCGGCGTTCATCGTGTTCTGTCTCATTCCGTTCGGGCCGCCGCCGACGTACATTGCGGCGCGCGTGAACGTCGGATTGCTGCTGATCCTCGCACTCACTTCAACCGGCGTGTACGGCATCATCCTCGGCGGCTGGGCATCGAACAACAAATACTCGCTGATGGGCGGGCTGCGCTCGGCGGCGCAGATGGTGTCGTACGAAGTTCCGTTCGGGTTGTCGATCGTCGGCGTGCTGATGATCTGCGGCTCGCTCGACCTCGTCGACATCGTGCGCTACCAGGAGCGCAACGCCTGGAACGTTCTGCCGCAGTTCGTCGCGTGCTTCATCTTCTTCGTGGCGATGAACGCGGAGAACAACCGCACGCCGTTCGATCTGCCGGAAGCGGAATCGGAGCTCGTCGCCGGATATCACACCGAGTATTCGGCAATGAAGTTCGCGTTCTTCATGCTCTCCGAATACTCGATGATGCTCGTCAACTCGTGCCTGATGGTCAGCCTTTACCTGGGCGGCTGGAGCCTGGGCGGCGTCGTCGGAACACACCAGATCGGATTGACGACGGCAGTCCTCCAGAAGATGGGCTGGATCGGCGGCCTCATCGGATTGTTCATCTTCACCATGAAGGTCATGACTTTCATGATGATTTACATCTGGTTCCGTGCGACGTTCCCCCGCTTCCGCTTCGACCAGCTGATGGATCTCGGATGGAAGTGGCTGATCCCGCTCGCACTCGCCAACATCTTCGTCACCGGAGCTGCGGTTCTCATCCCGCACGGCGAACAGGTGCTCAGCGTTTTTGGCGCCATCGTCATCCTTGCCACCATCGCGTTTGTTGTTCGCGGGCCGAAACGGGTCCCGCGGCGTCAGGTCATGAATGCAAGTCGAGTATCCGAAGCCTAGCTGGACAGACAGATTCCTTCTGCTCGACCTCCTTGAAGGTCTGAAGACGACGTTCAAGGAACTCTGGAAGCCGAAGGTGACGGTCCGTTATCCGGAAGAGCGGCTCGAGCCGGCGGAACGGTTTCGAGGGATGTTCCGGTTCTCGTACGACCGCTGCATCGCGTGCAAGTTGTGCGCGATCGCCTGCCCCATCGACATCATCTACATCGACGTGCACGACGAGATGCGCGAAGTCGACGGCAAGCAGAAGAAGATGAAGGTGCTCGACCGCTACGACATCGACGTCAAACGCTGCATGTTCTGCTCGCTCTGCGAAGAGGCGTGCCCGACGAAGCCGAAGTCGATCTGGCTGACATCGAAGACCTATGAGCTGGCGACGTACGATCGCAACGATCTGTACTTCAACATGCAGGAGCTGGAGTACTGGAACGACAGGCCGCGCTACACCGGTCTGCCGGAAGAAGAGCAACCGCCGCAGATCGAAGAGGGCCGCAAGCTGATCGCCGGAGGAACGGAATGACGCGGATCGCGGAGGGCAGAGCGCGGAGCGCAGAAGAACGTTTGGTTTACTCCTGCGCTCTGCGCTCTGCGCACTGCGCTCCGGGGGTCACATGGACGCACTGACAGCGAACATGCCGTTCCTCGTCTTCTTCATGATCGGCACGGTGGCGGTCATGTCGTCGATCCTCGTGATCGCGATGCGCAATCCCGTACACTCGGCGCTGTTTCTCCTGCTCACGTTTCTCTGCGTCGCGGTGCTGTTCGTCATCAACTCCGCGGAATTCGTCGCCGCCGTGCAGGTGCTCGTTTACGCCGGCGGCATCATGGTGTTGTTTCTCTTCGTGGTCATGCTGATCAACGTCCGGCATCTGCCCGAAGAGCGCGTGCTCTCGTCCTTCTGGAAGGGCGGCTTCGCGGTCGGCATCGGAATGCTGATTCTGTTCGCCACGATCGTTCGTCCGGGTGTGTATCACGACCCGGTCGGTACGACCCGCGATCTGCGCGTGACGAGAGAGCATCGCGTCCTGCGCGTTCACAACGCCAACGGCACGATCACGCGGAAGCCGTACGTTCGCAAGACCCTCGTCGGCAACTCCGAAGCGGTCGGGATGGCGCTGTACACCGACTATCTCGTCCCGTTCGAGGTCGCTTCGCTGTTTCTTCTCGTCGCCATGATCGGCGCGATCGTCATCGGCAAGCGCGACCTGTCCGCGGCCGAAGAGGAAACGGTGCAGGGCTTCATTCACGATCGCGTGGAGACTGAGCATGAGGTGAAGGAGGCCATGTCTGCCTAGCACCGAGGCCTACCTGATGTTGTCGGCGACGTTGTTTTCGATCGGGCTGATCGGAGTGGTCATCCGCCGGAACATGATCACCGTCCTGATGTCGATCGAGCTGATGCTCAACGCCGTCAATATCAATCTCGTCGCGTTCTCGCAGCGTCTGTCGTCGCTCGAAGGACAGGTGTTCGCAATCTTCGTGATCACGGTCGCGGCGGGGGAGGCGGCAGTGGGACTGGCGATCATCATTCAGTTGTACCGGCTGCGAAGCTCGATCAACGTCGACGAGGCGAGGTCTTTAAATGGATAGAGCGCAGAGGGCAGAGGGCAGAGGGCAGAGGCCCACTCCTGCGTTGTATCTCCTGCGCTCCGCGCTCCGCGCTCTGCGCTCTGGTGGAAAGCGATGAGCACAGCACTCGTCCTCGTCGTGCTCCTGCCCGCGCTCGGCGCATTGATCAACAGCCTGCGCGCGGCGAACAAACCACTCGTTCACAAGAGCCGGAGCATGACGAACATCGTCGCGCTGGCGGCGACTGCGCTGTCCGCGCTGGTGGCGACGTTCGGCGTGTTGCTGCCGTACGTCAGCCACGGCACAGCGACGCCGATGGAGTTCTCGTACTACACATGGATTCCGTCGGGAATGGGACACGTCGGCAGCCAGATCGCGAATTTCGGGGCCGACGTCGCGTTCCGCGTCGATCCGCTCTCATGCACGATGCTGATGGTCGTGACGTGGATCGGATTTCTGATCCACATCTACGCGACCGGCTACATGGCGCACGAAGACAAGGGCTACACGCGCTTCTTCACGTACCTCAATCTCTTCATGTTCATGATGCTGTTGCTCGTGCTCGGCGCGAACTACATCGTCATGTTCGTCGGCTGGGAAGGCGTCGGTCTCTGTTCGTATCTGCTCATCGGTTTCTATTACGACAAGAACTTCGCGGCCGACGCCGGCAAGAAAGCCTTCATCGTCAACCGCATCGGCGACCTCGGTTTCATCCTCGGCATCTTCCTGATCTTCAACACGTTCGGCAGCGCCGATTACTCGAAGGTGTTCGCGCTCGCGTCGGCGAACGGCCCGGCGTACGCAGGCACCGCAACCGCGATCTGTCTACTGCTCTTCGTCGGGGCTTGCGGCAAGTCCGCGCAGGTGCCGCTGTACGTTTGGCTGCCGGACGCGATGGCCGGACCGACACCGGTCTCCGCGCTCATTCATGCCGCGACGATGGTCACCGCCGGCGTCTACATGGTCGTTCGCTCGAACGTGTTGTTCCGTTTGTCGCCGACGGCGATGGGTGTCGTCGCGACGGTCGGCGCGATCACGGCAATCTTCGCGGCGACGATCGGCATCGC
>DASVHS010000669.1:0-10024 GCA_036382495.1 Thermoanaerobaculia bacterium
AACTTCGAACTTCGAACTTCGAAATTCGGTTTCGCCTTGCACCCAGCACCTGCTACTCTGGCCGCACCGCGTGACGAAACCCATCCGCCTCCTTCTGCTGTTGCTAGCAGCCGCGGCCCACGCGCAGGACGGCCCTCCCCTTCACATCGGCAAAATCACGGTCGACGCCGTCGACGTCTATTCGAAACACGAGGCGCGCCGCGGATTCTTCTATCGCGCCGCCGACCGGCTGCACGTGGAGACGCACGCGTCGGTCGTTCGCCGGTTCCTCCTCTTTCACGAAGGCGACGTCTTCAGCCTGGAGCGACTGCAGGAGACGGAGCGCAACCTTCGCGCGCAGCACTACCTGAAATCCGCAACTGTCACCGCACTTCCCGCGCACGACGGCGTCGTCGACGTCGTCGTCTCGACGCAGGACTCGTGGTCGATCGCGCCGGAGACACAGGCCGGGAGCCGTGGCGGCGCCGGCAACTACGGCGCGAGCATCAGCGAAACGAACCTCCTCGGCCTCGGCAAGGAAGCCGAGGTGAGCTGGAAGAAGGATGTGGATCGGACGCGGGTCGGGGTGCAGTACCAGGATCCGATGATGCTCGACGGCTACTGGAACGCGTTCCTCGCGTACGGCCGCACCTCCGACGGCAGCGATCAGCGCGTCACGTTCAAGCGTCCGTTCTATTCGTTCTCGACTCCGTGGTCGACCGAACTGAGTTTCACCGGCTTTCAACGCGACGACCGGCTTTATTCGGATGGCGTCACTGCCGCGCGCTTCTCGCATCAGATGCGCAACGCGGTCGCGAGCTGGGGATGGGCGATCGATCCGTCGGACACGACGGCCAATCGCGTCGTCACCGGAGTTCGTTTCATGCATGACCGCTTCGCCAGTGTTGCCCTGTCCGACGCGTTCACTCCGCCGGCGGATCGTGATTATCGATATCTGTTCGCGCGTTTCGAGCACGCTGAGAACAGCTTCGTGAAACTCAACTTCGTCAACAAAGACGTTCGCTACGAGGACTTCAACCTCGGCCGCCAGTATTCGCTGGAGGGCGCGCTTTCGCCGCGAGCGATCGGAGCGCCGGTCAACAGCGTTTACGGCTGCGCGTCCTATGCGGACGGAGTCGGATCACCGACCGCGTTCATTCTCCACACGATCACGTTGCAGAGCCGCTTCGACGGAGGTCCGCAGAATGCGATCGCGAGCGGCGGCATGTACGCGGTGAGACGCATGGGCGACGACCATCCGTCGACGTTCGTCGGCCGCGTCGTGCTCAACAACGCGTGGCGCCAGGACCGCGAGGACCAGTTCTTCGCCGACGGGCTGACCGGCCTGCGCGGATATCGAGCGCACACGTTCGCCGGATCGCGTTCGCTCATCATCAACGCCGAGCAACGCTTCTACCTCGGCCGCGAGCTGCTGCAGCTCTATTCGCCCGGCGTCGTCGGCTTCATCGATGCCGGAAATGCGACGAACGGCCGCTTCTCCGAGCTCATGAACCTGAAATTCGACGCCGGGGTCGGCATCCGCATCGGCCTTCCCCGCACGCCGAAGAACCTGCTGCGTCTCGACCTCGCCTACGCGATGAATCGCGATCCGCGCGGAAAGCGCGGGTTCCTGATCTCGTTCGCGAGTGGACAAGCGTTTTAGAAGGATGAAGGCTGAAGGATGAAGGCTGAAGTTAAAAAATCTTCGCTAGTCGGGCGATCCCGTCTTTGATTCGTTCGTCGCTTTCTTTCGCGAACGTCAGACGCATGGTGTTCCGGCCACTTCCATCGACGAAGAATGGTGCGCCGGGGACGTAGGCAACGCCATTTTTCACGGCGTCGGGAACGCGCGCGGCGGTGTCGACGTCGTCGTTCAGGGTCATGAATGTGAAGAGGCCACCGTCCGCGGACGTCCACGTCGCCCGGCCGGCGAAATGTTTCTCGAGCGCGGCGAGCATCGTTCCGCGTTTGCCGCGATAGAACGCGCGGACCTTCTCGATCTGCGATGGCAGCTCGCCGCCCGCGCAGAACTCGTCGACGATCGACTGATCGAGCATGCCTGAGCAGAGATCCGCGGCTTGTTTCGCGATCTCGAGTTTCTCGCCGATCGCCGGCGCCGCGAGGATCCAGCCGCATCGCAGTCCCGGCGCGAGTACTTTCGAGAACGAGCCGAGATAGATGATGCGGCCGTCGGTGTCGGCGGTCTTGATGGGAGTGGTGTCGGCGCCGTCGACGTAGACCAGCTCGCCGTAGGGATCGTCTTCGATGACGAGAAAGTCATGTTTCCTCGCCAGCTCGAGGACCGCGCGGCGCCGCGCCTGAGTCATCAGCCTTCCCGACGGGTTCTGAAAATTCGGGATGACGTAGAGCAACTTCGCTTTCGTCCGCGCGGCGACTTCGTCGAGCGACTCCGGCACGATGCCGTCGTCATCCTGCTTCACACCGGCCAGCGTCGCGCTGCGCGCGTAGAACGAAGACGAGCCGCCGATGTACGTCGGCAACTCGACGAGCACCACGTCGCCGGGGTCGAGGAACGTATGCGCGATCAGATCGAGCGCTTGTTGCGATCCGGTCGTGACGATCACGTCCTTCGCTTCCGCCTGAATGCGCCGCTCGCCGCAAAGACCGGCGATGAACTCGCAAAGACGCGGCAGTCCACGAGTCGGACCGTACTGCAGCGCCACATTGCGTCGCTCACGTACGACGCGTTCGGCGATCGCACCGATGCGCTCCGCGGGAAATGTGTCGGGATTCGGCGAGCCGCCTGCGAACGAGATCACGTTCGGATCGTTGATCAGCTTCGCAAATGCCCGGATCGCCGACGGCCGGAAGTTCGCGGCGTCGGCGGAGAAGAACTGCTCGAAGGTCACGGCCGCTCCACCGCCAGCGCCGCGAAGCAAGCGAGGAACCAGGCGCTGACAGCGGCGCTGACGACGCTGTTGAGAATCGACGACGAGAACTGCATCGGGATCAGCATCAGACCGTTCGGATGTTGTCCGAACGACATCATCGCCGACATCGACCCGACCACCATCGCGGCACCGAACGACACGAGCACCATGACCGCCGCAACCGCGAGGTGCCGGCCGAGGTCGGCGCGGAACTCGGCCCAGGCGGCGCGCAGGGAGTCCATCGCTCCGGTGCGGCGCGCCACGCAGTCGACGATGGCCTTCTGCGTCCAGATGCCGGTCACGATCGCGATGGGAAGAAGCAGCAGGACGATGAAAAATGCTCCGACGCACCCGGTGATCGCAGCCGCCGCCGCATTTTCGCGAACGACGATGACCGCGCCGGCCAGGAACGCGAACGGCACGAACATGATCAGGAAGCCCACACTCCACGCGATGTTGTAAATCCAGAACACGGCCCACCACGTCGCTTTCGCACCCTCGAACCAGCGATCGGTCGTGAACGCGTCCATCTGATCGCGCGTGGCGTGGGGCATCGCCGCGGTCTGCCGCAGCGACGCGACGTAAACGCTCGCCGACCCTGCGGTCACGAACGAGTGGATCATGAGGAACACCGTGAGCACGACCAGGATCATCACGAGGATGTAGAGAATCATCACGGCGTGCGTGGCGATGATCGTCAGGATCATGTTCATGGCATCGCCCGGATCGCCGGCCGGCCACGAATTCGAGGCGCCGAACGAAACGGCGACCGGAACGATCACGGCGACGATCGCCACGATGATCAGCACGACGAGAACGACGCTCTCGACGATGCGGATGATGAGCAGCGGCCAGTTGGCCAGCATGCTTTCGAACCCAAGGCGGAGGATCTCGCCGACGCTGCGCCTCAAATCACGTTCCGGCGGTAGTCAGTGGCACCGTCGAACTTGACGAGGTTCGCCATCTCGTAAAGCCGGCTGCGCAGCCGAGTCCCGATCCGCTGCGAGAGCGACTCCTCCTTCACCTCGGCGGTATCGAAGTAGTTCGTCGTGAAGATCGTCGTCCGCTCTTCGTTGTACCGCGTGTTGATCACGTAATAGAGGATGTCCTGTACGAACGTCGTCGGCTTCTGCGAGCCGAGCTCGTCCAGCACGAGCAGATCCGCCTCGAGAAGCGGACGCAGAAGCTCGGACTTGCTCGGCACCTGATCGTTGTCGAACGACGCCTGGATCTCCTGGATGAGGTCCTGGAAGTTGCTGAACAGCAAACGCCCCGGTTTGTTGCTGTTCATGATCTCGGCGAGCGCCGCGACCGCAAGGTGCGTCTTGCCCGTTCCGCACGATCCCATCAGCAGCAGCCCGCGGCCCTGATCGGTCGACGGCCAGAGATCGATGAACTCCTGCACGCGAGCCTTGGCGTTCTTGAGCACCGTGGACTTTTCCTGATACGACGCGAGCGAGCAGTGCGAATACCGCTTCGGAATGCTTGCCGCCAGCATTCGCTGACGACGCCGCAGATCGCCCGCGCAACCGCACGGTTCAACGCGCAGTGTGTTACCGGGCAGAGGAACCCAGCCGGAACCGTTGCAGCGGGGGCAGGTCTGGGGTTCGGGGGCGGTCACGGGCACATTGCTGAGTTTAGCAATGAATTTCGAATTTCGAAGTTCGAATGAAGAATGAAGAATGAATGGAACGAGCTCGTTCTCAATTCTTCATTCTTCATTCGAACTTCGAAATTCGAAATTCATCCTCTATATCCATTTTGTATCCGAGGTTGCACCGCACCGCCCCCGTTCCCTCGCTATAATTCCCTCTCTCAAAATGCCCAAGGTTCTGGTCACTTACCTCACGCAGCGCAACGACGCGTCGACGTTCCTGCTGCCGGCCGACCTCGGCCGCACGCTGGAAGACCTCTTTCCACGGCCCGAGGCGATCCTTCCGCAGCCCTACAATATTTTTCCGGCGGACGAGACGCTCCCGCCCGTCCTGGGCTTTCCGGTCGCCGAGTCGCCTCTGCTCAAGGAGCTCGACGCGAAGCTCGACAAGTGGTTGAGCGAAGAGGTGCCGTTTCAGATTTCGCGCGCCGCAGCGGCCAAAGACAAAGCGCAGGTCGCGTTCACGGCTTACATCACCCAGCTGATGAAGGTCGTCGAAAACGCGATGATGTCGAACCTCCTCAACGACTATCACGGCGTCTTCTGGCTCGCTCATTCCCTCGATCTGGCAAAACACTTCTGCGCGATTCCGCGGCGCGTCAGCGCGGTCGACGCGCAGGCCGGCCGCACGCAGGGTGACGCGTTCAAATACCGGATCTTCGCGAAGTGGGTCACCGAAACGCGCGAACAGCTGACGCCGCTGGCGGCAAAGGCGTCGTCGATGCTCGACGGCGACGAGCAGCGCGCGCTGCAGTTCTTCCGGCTGCTGCAGGACGACGTCCTCATCCTCACCGAAGAATTCATCGGTCCCGATCTGCGCGAGCTGCGATCGTTCGTGACCGGATATCTCCGCCGCGACTTCCAGGCGTTCCGCGATGCGTTCGAACGGCTGCGCGCGACCGCGTCCGATCTCCTGCAGAAAGAGCGGCTGATGCTGCCGACGCTTTCGCTGTTCGGCAGCAACCCCGATCAGGGCATCACCGTTGCGCTATTGCTCGACGGCCGCTTTCAGGAGTTCCTGTTCGGGCACCCCGCGGTCCAGAACGCGCTCACACGCGAAGATCGCGAACAGTTGCAGCTGATCGGGCGCCGCCTGCGCGAGTTCGCCGTTCTCAACCAGCTCCGCCGCGCCATCATCTGGACGACGGCGATGCCGGACGGCGAGATCGTTGCCGCCGATCGCCGCAGCGGCATCACGTTCTCCCGATCGACGAGACCGCTCGATTTCTCGCGGCCCGGCGTCGTCGATCCGGTCATGCACCGCTTCGGCCTCATCTACGACATCTCCAAATTCTCCGAGACCCTCGGCAACATCCGGCGCGGTGGTGAAAAAGAAGAGATCAAGTCATACAGGCAGATGCTGCTCTTCCAGCGCAAGCTCGAAACGCTCGCCGAACGTCACCGCCTCCAATTCGAAAAGTTCCTCGGCGACGGCGCGTTCTACACGACGCGCCGCGCGCTGCACCTGATCCGCGCCGCTGTCGAGATCCAGAGCTTCTACGCCGACATGAAGCGCAAGGGCTTCGCGTTCAACCAGGGCCTGCGCATCGCCATCAACTACGGTTACTACCGGCTCCTGCCACTCAAGACGGCGGCTGACGACACCGAGCGAATCACCGAGTTCTACGGACCGGGAATCGTCGAGCTGTCACGACTGACGACCGGCAAAGCGAACAAGGAAATCGACGAGATCGCATCGTTCCTGATCGCGCACGGCTACGACGCCGCGAAGGTGCAGACGTTCTTCGCGCCGCTCGCGCATGGCGTCGACGTCATCGATCACATGCAGCACAAGCGCGAGTACTACGCGTACGTCAACGCGAACGGACATCTCGTGAACGAGGGAATCGTCGCGTCGATGCCGTTCCTCCAGGAGCTCTCGAACGAGTTGCATGGCGAGAGTCAGCAACTGCACCGGCTGAAGACGCCGTGGGGCACGTACATCGGTTTCGCCCCAGCCGTCCCCGGACTCGAGTTCATCGGCCTCCGCCTCCTCGGCCAGGTGCAGTTGAAGGGACTCGACAACATCGACGTCGGCGAGATCGTCCCGTTCGGGCCCGGCGAAGTGCAGGCTTCACCGATCGAGTGGCCCGAGCCGCTCGTCACGTTGTTACGGCAGGAACTTCATCAGCAGAGGGAACCGACTGCTCCATTCGACGAGAGTCATCGCACCGACACGACGAGCGAACGGATGATCGCCAGCGAGCTCGTGATCTGCGTTCGATCGGAGGCCACCGGCGGAGACGACGTCGTCATCGGCGAATGGGACCCGCGCTCCGACGACGTCTACCGTCCACTTCGTCTTCCCCGCAGCGATTTCATGAAACTGTTCGCCGTTCGAGGCGAGCTCCCCTCCAGCCTGATGTCACTCGACCGCTCCGTCGTCCGCGACCTCTACGACCGTCTCGCGCCCGACAACCTCGCCGGAGCATTTCACCTCGCCGACTATCGGGAGACGAATGAGTATCAGGCGTATCTCATTGGTGAGGTCGTCGAGAAGTTGTAAAGGCAGAGGGCAGAAGGCAGAAAGCAGAAGTGAACCTCAGCGACCGGACGCGTGACTTTGCACTTCGAATCATTCGACTGTCTTCTTCGCTCCCCTCAAATCGAACCACCGACGTCATCGCGCGGCAACTATTGAAGGCGGGAACTTCGCCGGGTGCACATTTTCGCGAGGCGCTTCGCGCCCGTTCAAAGCCGGAGTACGTCGCCAAGTTGAACGGCGGGTTGATGGAGCTCGAAGAGACGCTCTACTGGCTCGAGATCGTTGAAGGCGCAAAGCTTGTCTCACGCGCGAAGCTCGAGCCAATCATCAAAGAGACTGAAGAGTTGATCGCGATCTTCGTATCGCTCATCAACAAGTGGAAGCCAAAGTAAGAAACACCTTCTGCCTTCTGCCCTCTGCCTTCTGCCTTACTATCAATTCGTGCGCATCAACTTCTCGGATCGCGAACTGACGTTAGGAGTTGGTGACCTGGTGCACGAATCCTCCTACCGCCGAATCGGAGTCGAGCGGGGCGACGGGTTCCGGCGCATGTGGATCGGGCAGGACATCCACATCCGGCGTGCCGAGGAGCGGGCTGCAGACGATCCGCACTACAGGCCGGAGGTCCACGTCTCGTATCGAACTTGCGTTCGGGACTGGAACATCACCATCACCGGCCGGATCGACGGACTGTCGATCGACGTCGATAGCGGGCTCATCACGATCGAAGAAGTGAAGTCGCTGCACTTCGATCTGGAGCTCGAAGCACTCTACAGGTCGGAGAAATTGCAGCGGCATCTCTATCAGCTGCTGCTCTACGCGTTGTTCCTGGCCAGCCAGGACGAATACCTTGAATTCACGTTCCAGCCGCAGCTCGTGCTCATCGATCTCGTGTCCGGCGAGACGAAGACGATCGACGCGGAATTCGATCGGCGCACCGTCGCTGAAACGCTGTCGAAGTCGCTCGACGAGCTCGTTGAAGAGATCGCGACAGCTGAGGCGTTGCGCGCTGCGAAACGCGCGTTCGCGGAGACGATGGAGTTTCCGTACGACGCGATGCGTCCTTTCCAGCAGGAGATGATCGACGCCGTCGGCCGCGCAGTGCGCGAGCGCGAAGCGCTGCTCGTGTCCGCGCCGACCGGAATCGGCAAGACGATCGCCGCGCTTTACCCCGCCGTCCGCGAATCACTCAAAGCCGGCAAGAAACTTTTCTTCCTGACGTCAAAGACGCTCCAGCAGGACGCTGCGGTCAGCGCGCTCAAGATGCTCAACGACGGCTCGTTCCGCGTCCTGCGCGTGCGCGCCAAACAGAAGATGTGCGCGCACACCGAGATGATCTGCCACGAGGACTTCTGTCCGTACGCGGCGAAGTACTCCGAGAAAATGGAGAAGAGCGGACTCCTCTCGCGCATCACGACGGAGATGAGCTACTTCGATCCCGACATCACGTTCGAGATGTCGAAGTCGACCGAAGTGTGCCCGTTCGAGGTGTCGCTGGAGTTGATCGAAGAGGCGGACGTCATCGTCTGCGATTACAACTACATCTTCGATCCGTACGTCGGCCTGAAGGCTTATCAGCAGGACACCGACTACGGCGACTGCGTGCTGATCGTCGACGAAGCGCACAACCTCGTCGACCGCGGCCGCGCCTACTTTTCACCCGACCTGCACGAGAAGAGCTTCGACGCGATCAAGCAACACCTGGCGACGCGCAACTGCTGGATCGACGGCTGGGAAGAGCTGATCGACGAGCTGCGGACGCATTTCCACGAACTGGCAGAGGTCGACGAAGACGAACAACCGAGGACCGAGGACCGAGGACCGAGGACGTCGGTTTGCTCCCCGAATCGCGAGTTGTTCCTCTCGCAGCGCGTCGCCTGGGAGCGACTCGTCCTCGACTACATCGGCTGGAAGATCGAGAACCGGATCGCCGAGGAAGAAGACCCGCTGATCGACTTCTACTTCAAGCTCGTGAAGTTCACGAACCTGCTCTCCGAAGAGGGAGACGAGTTCGCACACCTCATCGAACGGACGCCGGAAGGTCTCCGCCTGAAAATCTTCTGCAAGGACCCTTCACGCTTCCTCGGCCGCATCTTCGAGTCGGCGCATGCGACGATCGCGCTGTCGGCCACGCTCGAGCCGTTCGACTTCTATCGCAAGACACTCGGCTTTCCGAACGATCGGACCGCGGAGATCTCGTTGCCGTCGCCGTTTCCACGCAACAACCGGAAGATCGTCATCGTCCCGGACGTCGATACGACGTTCAAGCAGCGGGCGAATCATTACGACCGGATCGCGAAGATGGTCGGAGAGATCGCCGACGCGACGGAGGGCAACTATCTCGCGCTGTTCCCAAGTTACGCGTTCCTGCGCGAAGTATCCGACCGCATGCCGTCGACGCAGAAGAACATCATGGTGCAGCGCTCGGACATGACCGACTACGAGCGCAACGCGATCCTGAACATCCTTCGCGACAAGCCGCGGCGCGGCAATCTCATCCTGGCGGTCTCGGGCGGCATGTACGCGGAAGGCGTCGACTACCAGGGCGACATGCTTTCGGGCGTGATGGTGGTCGGGCCGGCGCTGCCGGCCGTCAGCTTCGAGCAGGAGTTGCTGAAGCAGTACTACGACGATCAGTACGGCGCCGGGTTCGAGTTCGCGTACCTGATTCCGGGGATGACGCGCGTGGTGCAGTCCGCCGGACGCGTGATCCGCAGCGAGACGGACATCGGCGTCATCGCGTTGTTCTGCCGGCGGTTCACGCAGGAGATGTACACGCGTTACTTTCCAACCGACTGGTACGAGGACTCGCCTCGGGAATTGATCTCGCGCAAACCGGCGAGCGAGATTCGCGATTTCTTCGAGGCGAAAAACACGCCGCAACTGAGATTGATCGGTCGGTAGGAGACAACATGGGTCCCGTCATCGCACGCAGTGCAGGATCATTCCGCGTCGATATCGACGCCGGAACGCACAAGCTCGTCGCGGACGAGCCGGCAACGGCGGGTGGCACCG
>DASVHS010000670.1:0-4264 GCA_036382495.1 Thermoanaerobaculia bacterium
CGAATCGCGAATCTGTGGAGAGGTTTCCTCTCGTTGTGGATCGCGGACATCGAAAAAGATCACCCCGAGATCGCGTATGAAAACGCGATCAACTCAATGGTCGGCAAGTACGCGAAGCTGAAGAGCGCCACTGCGTCCATCATCCGCCGGCGAGAGGACATCGACGAGCGGTACAAGAAGGCCACATCTGATCTCGCAAAGACGAATGCGGAGCTCAACACAGCCGTCGAGACGAATCAGGACGATCTGGCACTGGTGCTGATCCAGAAGAAGAATCAGTTGACTGTCGACCTCGCCGAGCTTCAGACCGACATGCAGACGGCGCGCACGGACGCCGACTCGGCGAAGTCATCGCTCATCGGCGTGCAATCGGAGATCCGCAAGCTCAAGGCCGAACGCGACACGATGCTGGCCAAGATGCAGTCCGCGCAGGCGCGCATTCGCATCCAGGAGTCGCTCGACGGCTTGTCGGTCGACGACGAGGTTCGCGCCCTCGACACGGTTCGCAACCACATCAAGAACACGATCGCCGAGGCGAACCTGGGCAAGGAGCTGTCGGATTCGTCGCTCGATTCAAGGCTGGCGACACTCAAGAATCAGGTCGGCGACGTCCAGGCGCGTCAGGAGCTGGACGCCATCAAGGCGCGAAAGGCTGCACAACAGGCTTCGCAAGGTCAGAAAACGATGTAGTCCCGAAGTTGCTGGTCCTCTAAAAAATCTCACTCATTGAGGCGTCGGGCCCGGAGAGGTGTGTATGCGTTTAACCCCGTTTGCAAAGTTCTTCATTACGGTGGTCGTTCTCGTGGTCATCGGCTATGCGGCCTACCACTACAAGGGCCATGACCTCAGGACATGGGCCGTCGGCAGGGAGCAGAAGACGACGACAGCCTCGAGCGAAGTCTCGGCGACCGACTTCTCGGCGCTGAAGAACGCCCCGGCCGATCCGGGCCGCGACGCCGGCGCCAACGGCGTGCAGGCGGTCAGCCTCAGCGGCAGCGGCAAACTCGATCGCCCGCTCGTTGTCGCCATCAACACCTGGGCGGGACACTCGCCGGGCATCGTTTACAACAACGGTCTCGACCCCAATGCCGGCTCGAGTTATCGCAAACAGAACCTCGAGGTGAAGTTCGTCCTGATCGAGGATCCGGCCGCAAAACTGGCTGCGTTCCGCAAGGGTGACGTCGACATCATGTGGGACACGGTCGACAACTGGTCGCGGGAAGCGTCGATCCTTGCCGAGCAGAGTCAGAAGGCGAAGTCGGTCGTGATGCAGGACTGGTCGCGGGGTGGCGACGGTATCGTGTCACTCGCGTCGATCAAGTCGATCGAGGACCTCAAGGGGCACAAGATCTCGTGCACGCAGTTCACGCCGTCTCACTTCCTGCTCCTGTATCTGCTCTCGCAGTCCGGTTTGTCGCAGGCTGACCGTGCCGAGGTCGAACGCGGCATCATCTTTACGCAGGACGCTCCGGCCGCGGCGGCGATGTTCAAGGCCAAACAGGTCGATGCTGCAGTGACGTGGGAACCGGATCTTTCGGGAGCTGTCACGGCCCGCGGCGATGAAGCGCACGTTCTCGTGTCGACCACCGCTGCGACGAACATCATCGCCGACACCCTCGTCGCCCGTCAGGACATCATCGATCGTGCGCCGGACACGCTGCGAACCTTCATCGACGGCTGGTTCCAGGGCATCGAGATGATGAAGAAGGACCCTGCGAATTCATACGCTGTCGTCGGCAAGGCTCTGAAACTCGACAACGACACGGTGTCGGGCATGCTCTCCGGTCTGAAGCTGACGCCTTACGCCGACAACGCGCAGTTCTACGGGCTCACCGGCGGGAAGGCACATTTCGAGACGCTCTTCGACACCGCATTCGTCATCTGGCGGAAGAAGGGTCTTGTCACGCGCGCCGTAGACGCGAAGGACTGGTACGACCCTCGTTTCATCTCCTCGCTCGCTGCGCAGTTCCCGGGACAGAAAGTCGAGGAACCGAAGATGGCCGCGAAAGCGCCGTCGAAGGACGATCGCGCCATCATCAATAAGCAGATCGAGGTTCATTTCACGCCGGGCAGCGATCAGATCATGCCTGGATCGTTCTTCGTCCTCGACGCCCTCGGCGACACGATGACGTCGTTCGGCAACACATACCTGCGCGTCGAAGGGAACACCGACGCCGTCGGCAGTCCGAACAAGAACATGGCGTTGTCCGAAAGGCGCGCTCTGGCGGTGAAGAACTACATCGCGCAGAACTTCCCGAACATCGACGCGAACCGTTTCCAGACGATCGGCCGCGGATCGACGAACCCCGTCGCCGACAATGCGTCGGAAACAGGCCGTCAGCTCAACCGGCGTACGGAGATCAAAGTCGTCCTGACGACGCACTGATGGCTGAAACGCAGCGAACCGCGTCGATCTGGTCGATCCGGCAACCGGTGCCGCGAAGCACAGCGTTTGCGCTGTCGTTCGTCATGCCGGTGCTGGTCTTCGTCGCGTGGTGCGTGCTGTCGTACGGCGGTTTCGCGCCGGCCGATTTCCTGCCGTCACCGACGGAGACGATTCGGGGCACGCTGCAACTTTTCATTCAGTACGATCTTCTGAGTGCGATTCTCGTCTCGACTCGCCGCATCCTTCTGGCGTTTCTCCTCGCCAGCGCCGTGGCGTTGCCACTGGGCGTCTTCATGGGTGCGTTCACGCCGATCCATCGCATCTTCGATTCGATCATGGCGCCGCTCCGATACATGCCCATCTCGGCGTTCATCCCGCTGCTCATCCTCTGGTTCGGAATCTACGAGAAACAGAAAATCGCGTTTCTCTTTCTCGGAGTCTTTGTTTATCTGTTGCCCGTCGTGGTATCCGCGATCCGCCAGGTGCCCGAGGAGCTGGTACAGACGGCGCTGACGCTGGGCGCGTCGAACGGGCAGGTCATCCGAACCGTACTGCTCCCTGCGGCGCTGCCTGAGATCTTCGACTCGTTTCGCGTGATGAACGCGATCTCGTGGACGTACGTGATCCTCGCCGAAGCTGTGAACCCCGAGCACGGTCTGGGATACATGGTCGAGCTGGCGCGGACTCATCAGAAAGCGTCGTGGTCATTTGCTGGACTCATCGTGATCGGCGGCATCGGCCTCCTCACCGACCAGATCATCCGGTCGATTTCGATGATCCTCTTCCGCTGGCGGGAGGAGCAGATTTGACGCAGAAAACCGGGGAACCGGGAACGATCGCCGTTGACGTTCAGCAACCGAAGGGGCCGAAGTCGACTTACGTCCCCGAGCGATCTGCGGAGACCACGCCGAAGCTGCGCATCCACGATCTGGGAGTGACGTACATCGACCGGCATGGAAACCGGACGGAGGCGGTTCGGGAGATCACGCTCGATGTCATCGACAAGCAAGGTGTCGGCGAGGTCGTCGTATTTCTCGGTCCGTCCGGTTGCGGCAAGTCAACGATCCTGAAGGCGGTAGCGGGCCTGCTGCCGCCGACTCGCGGCGAGATTCTCGTCAAAGGCGAGCCGGTCGTCGGCGTCAGCCGCGAGCGCGGCATGGTCTTTCAGGCATACACGTCTTTCGCATGGCTCACGGTGCGCGATAACGTCGAATACGGATTGAAGCTGCGCGGCGTGTCCGCAAGCGAGCGAGCGGAGGCGTCCGAAAAATACCTCCGGCAAGTGGGGCTGGCGGACTTCGCCGACCGCTATCCGAAGGACCTCTCGGGCGGCATGAAGCAGCGGGTCGCGATCGCGCGCACGCTCATCAACCGGCCGCGCGTCATCCTGATGGACGAGCCGTTCGGGGCGCTCGACCCGCAGACGCGCTGGGGCATGCAGAGTCTGCTCCTCGACATCTCGCGCGCGGAGGACAACACGATCCTGTTCGTCACGCACGACGTCTCCGAAGCGGTCTATGTGGCCGACACGGTGTACGTGCTTTCGCAAAGGCCTACACGCATCCTTCACCGCGTCGACGTACCGTTCTTCGCAACGCGCGACATGGCCCTCAAGTCGTCGAACGAGTTCCGCTCGGTCGAGAAGAACCTCCTCGATCTCATCTACGCTCCGGCTGCATAGAATGGCCCCCATGTCGCCGCAGAACGAAGACGACGTCTCGCCCGCGGGGCGTTCGTACGTGAAGTTGGCGTTCGCGAATCCATACAACCTCTCGCTGCTGATCGGCGGAGTCGCTGCATCGCTGCTGACTGCGAATCCGATCCCGGCGGTGATTGCGGTCGGCGGCGAAGCGCTGTGGCTCCTGCACGCTCCCGACT
>DASVHS010000671.1:0-21661 GCA_036382495.1 Thermoanaerobaculia bacterium
TATTCCTCACGTCCGTTCAGCGCAATGGGCTGCGGTGCCGGAGCGGTGACGAGTTTGACGTCGCTCCAGTAGTGTTACATAACGTCGAGGTTATGGAACCTGCAGGTTATCGAGGACCCCGATCCACCGCGGCTTCGAAAACGTGTCGCTCTTTCGAACCTCGTGCAGACCGAACAGCTGCAGCGCGCCGCTGAACGAAAAGAAAATGATCGAGGGAGCAAAGAGCAGCCCGAGATAGGGGGTGCAGGAGTCGAACACGTTTTACGCGCCGGTGGATGTGAAAAAGGGATGATGCGCTCGGCATGCCCGATTCTTCCGACAAGGCGCTCCGCGACGACATCCATCTCCTCGGCGACCTGCATGGGCAGACGCTGAAGGAGCAGCAGGGGCCGCAGCTGTTCGAGCTCGTCGAGCGAGTGCGTGCGCTGGCGAAGAGCGGACGCGCCGGAAACGCCGCTGACTTCGACGAGCTGTCGCGCGTTCTCGCGTCGGCGCCGGCCGAAGAGGCGCTGCCGGCGGCGCGGGCGTTCGCGCACTTTCTCAATCTCGCGAATATCGCCGAGCAGCATCATCGCGTGCGTCGACGTCGCGAGTATCAGCGGCGCGCGGACGCGAAGCCGCAGCCCGGATCGTGCGACGAGGTGTTCGGCCGCCTCCTCGAATCGCGGATCACTGCCGATCAACTCTTCGACGCTGTGACGTCGCTGCGCATCGAGCTCGTGCTCACCGCGCACCCGACGGAAGTCGTGCGGCGGACGCTTCTGCAGAAATACGCGCGCATCGACGAACTGCTCACGCTGCGCGATCACGACGACCTGACGATTCCCGAGCAACACGAAGTGCTCGACGATCTGCGACGCGAGATCGCGTCGACGTGGCAGACCGACGAAGTGCAGCATGAGCGACCCACGCCGATCGACGAGGTCAAAGGCGCGTTGTTCGTGTTCGAGCAGACGGTGTGGGATGCGGTGCCGCGTTTCCTGCGCGCGCTCGACGAGGCGCTCGTCAAGCACACCGGCCGGCCGTTGCCGCTCGATGCGGTGCCGATCCGCTTCGGGTCGTGGATCGGCGGCGATCGCGACGGCAATCCGAATGTCACAGCGCAGGTGACACGTGACGCGTGTCTGCTGTCGCGATGGATGGCGTGCGAGCTCTACGTGCGCGACCTCGAGGCACTACGAATCGATCTGTCGATGGCGCGCGGTTCGGCGGAGCTGGACAAGCTCGCCGGAACTTCTGTTGAGCCTTACCGCGCGTTGCTGAAGCAACTGCGCGATTCGTTGATCGCCGATCGTCTGGCGATCGACGAGACGCTGGCGAACAGCGCATCACGTGTTCCCCGGTTCGTTTCGAAGGACATGTTGCTCGAACCGCTTCTCGTCTGTTGGCGTTCGCTTCACGAGAGCGGCAACGACGTCATCGCTCGCGGACGTCTTCTTGATGTGATCCGACGCGTGCACTGCTTCGGAGCGACGCTCGCGCGACTCGACATCCGGCAGGAAGCGGCCCGCCACGCGAAGTTGATCGAGGCGATGGATCGCGGCGATCCGCTGAGCGATGACGCGAAGGCGGATCGCGACACGTTCCGTCTCATCGAAGAGATGGATCCCGAAAGCCTCGGCGCTTACGTCATCACGATGGCCAGCCGGCCGGAGGATGTGCTCAACGTCGCACGGCTGCAGAAGAAGATGCGCATCGTTCCGCTGTTCGAGACGATCGACGATCTTCGCCGCGCGGGCGAGACGATGCGGCGGCTGCTGGCCGACGATACGTATTGCACGCGGGCCAACGGCCGCGTGGAAGTCATGGTTGGCTACTCCGATTCCGCGAAGGACGCGGGACGGTTCGCAGCGGCGTGGGAGCTCTACAAAGCGCAGGAACAGATCGTCGCGGTCTGCAACGAAGCCGGTGTCGAGCTCACTTTGTTTCATGGACGCGGAGGAAGCGTCGGCCGCGGCGGCGGGCCGACGTATCTCGCCATTCGCTCGCAACCTCCCGGCTCGGTCGACGGGCGGCTTCGCGTCACCGTGCAGGGCGAAATGATTCAGGCCGAGTTCGGACTCGTCGGCATCGCGTTGCGCACGCTCGAGATCTACACGACCGCCACGCTCGACGCGACGCTCGCGCCGCCGGAATCGCCGCGCGAGGAATGGCGTGCGCTGATGGATCGCATGGCCGGCGCCGCGGCGAGCGAGTACCGGCGGATCGTGTACGAGACGCCGGAGTTCCTCGATTACTTCCGCGCCGCCACACCCGAGCAGGAGCTGGCCGAGATCAACATCGGCAGCCGTCCCGCGCGTCGCGGCGCATCGAAGAACGGCGTCGAATCGCTGCGCGCGATTCCGTGGCAGTTCGCCTGGACGCAGAACCGGCTGCTGTTGCCGTCATGGCTCGGAGTCGACGGAGGCCTGGAGAGCGGTGCCGCCGTGCAGAAGATGTTCGACGAGTGGACGTTCTTCCGCTCGACGATCGAGCTGATCGAGATGGTGCTCGCGAAGGCGGAGCCGCAGATCGCGGCGTACTACGACCGGCTGCTCGTTCCCGATTCGCTGAAGCCGATCGGCGAGGACCTGCGCCGCCGCCTTTCTCGCGCCACCGACCTCATCCTCGGCATCACGCGCCATCGCCGATTGCTGGAAAACAATCCTGTTCTCCGCCGGTCGATCGACGTTCGCAATCCGTACGTCGATCCGATCAACATCGTGCAGGCCGAGGTGTTGAGAAGGTGGCGGGAGACGGGCGACGACTCGTTGCGTGATGCGTTCGTCGTCACCGCGAACGGGATCGCCGCCGGAATGCGCAACACGGGCTGACTGCTCGCTCTGCTAATCTCGGCTCGCGATGAAAAGAAAAGCGTGGACGGCGAGCGAGCGTCGAATCCTCCGCGGCCTGCGTACGCCCGCGCATATCCAGCAATTTCTCGATGAGCTTCCGTACGACGAGCGAGGCGGCGGAGCGTCGCCTCGCGCGGTGATGCGCAACAACAAGGCGCAGTGTTACAGCGGCGCGCTCTTCGCGTGCGCGGCGCTTCGCGAGCTGGGCTATGCGCCGCGACTGATGTGGTTCGACGCGGTCACGGACGACGGCCATGCCGCTGCGCTCTACGAGCAGGGAGGGCTATGGGGGAGCGTCGCGAAATCGAACTTCACGACAATCCGCTCCCGAGAGCCGGTCTATCCATATATAGCGCTCGGCCTGAGCTACTTCGACGGCTACTTCAATTCGTTCGGAAAACGGACGATGCGCGCGTTCACCGTACCGGTCGAACTGGAGCCATTCGAGTCACGCGGCTGGCGATTCGCCGAGGACAAGCTGCTCTACGTCGACCGGGCCATCGACACCGCGGCGCGAGCGTGGACTCTTCCTCGCGGCAGCGTGAAGCACATCAGTCGAGTCAGCGAGTCGCTTCTGAAAGCCGGCCTGATGGGCGCGAATGCTAAGGGACTGTGGCGACCGTAGCGGGATCTGGTTCCCTCATCGGGCGGTGGGCTTCTGTGTGGCTGCGGGCTTCAGCCCGCAGATCCCGCGCTCAGCTTGCGGGCGCCGGCTTCAGCCGGCGCTGTGCGGGCTGAAGCCCGCACCCACACAGAACATCTCGCTGGCTCACTCGGGCATCAGTTTCCGCACGCGCGACGGCTCGTCGCCGAGCCACTCCGGATGCGTCGCGGTCGAATCGAAGATTGACGTCGTCTTGAACAATTCGAATTCACCACGCGAAGCCGCGCCGGCCGTCTTTGCCAGGAGCGCACTGACCTGCGACTTGCTCATCGGCTTGAACGTTCGCACGGCGCGCAGAGCCTGCTCGAGAATTTTCATGCTGTCGCAGCCGGTGATGACGACCGACGTCGGGAGGTTCAACGAGTAATGCAGGCATTCGATCGGCGTCACGGTTTTCGATTTCAGGATGATTCCGTTGGCCATGCTCTTCATGCCGAGGACGCCGATGTTTGCGCGGACGAGCTCGGGAACGACGAGCTTCTCGAAGCTGCGGTAATGCGCGTCCATCACGTTGAGCGGCATCTGCACCGCATCGAACGTGAAGCCGTGTTCTTTCGCCACCTCGAGCATATGGAGATGGATGCGCGGGTCCTTGTGTCCGGTGAATCCGATGAAGCGCAGTTTTCCGGCCTTGCGCGCCTTCACGAGCGCTGCATTCGCGCCTTCTTCGTCGAAGATTCGATGCGGGTCTTCGAAGCGGATGACTTCGTGATGCTGCACGAGGTCGATGCAATCGGTCTTGAGACGGCGGAGTGATTGTTCGAGCTGACGAGTGGCTTCGGCTCCCGATCGTCCGTCGATCTTCGTCATCACGAACGCCTTGCTCCTGTATCCGTCTCGCAGTGCCTTGCCCACACGCTTTTCGCTCGTGCCGTCGTTGTAGTCCCAGGAGTTGTCGAGGAAGTTGATGCCTTCGTCGATAGCGCGGCGAACGATGGCGATGCCGAGCTTCTCGTCAACAGTCGGCAGGCCGATGTGCCAGCCGCCGATTCCGATGGCGGAGACTCGTTCGCCGGTGTGGCCGAGGGTGCGGTATTGCATGTCGGATTGAGGTTTCACCATTTGCGCCACGCCTGTACCGGCTCAGGCCCACTTCGCGGAAATCCGCTTCAACTCCGTGTCCGCCGCGCGAACGGCGTCTTCGACCGTCATTTCGTCGCGCGCCGCCTTCGCGAACATTGTGGGGAGGACGAACGTGTTGAACGATTCGTCCATCACCGCGGTCGCGTAGCCGGGATAGCCGATGTTCGTGGTGTACTTCAAGAAATCGCCAAGCACCACGTACTTGTTGTGCGGATCCGCCTTCGCGTCGTTCGCGAGGCGCGCGCTCATATCGGGTACGGTCGACGGGAAGCAGGGGAAGTTGTAGAACTCGCTGGCACTGAACGCGGTTGCGAAGTTGTCGACGAGGTCGGCGAGGAAGCGCTTCGCGCCTTCCTTGTTCTCGGCGAAGTTCCAGATCACGTAGCACTCCATCACGTGCTCGGCGGCGATGCGGCGCACCGGTCCCTTCAGCGGCCGCAGCAGCTGGATCTGCTTCGACATCTCGGGATTGTCCTTCTCAGCGGCGCGCGTCACAGAGATGGCGTTCTGCACGAACGAAAGTTTGCCCGACAGGATGCCGCGATTGTTCGACGACACATCCCATGAGAAGACTTCCGCCGTCTCGCATTGCCGGTAAAGCTCGCGCATGTACTTCACCGCTTCGATGGTGTGCTTCGAATACAGCGTGATGCGTCCGTTCTCGTCCTGCTCCGCGCCGCCGAACGACCAGAGCATTGCGCGCAGCGCCATGTTCGTGTCGGTCTCCTGTGAGAGGCCGAGGCCGACGGGGTTGCCGGACTTCTCGCGGATGCGTTTGCCGCCGGCGAGAAGATCGGCGTACGTATCCGGACCGTCGGGGAAGCCGGCTTGTGACCAGAGATCCTTCCGGTAGTTGCCGGGGTCGGGAACGTAGTAGTCGGAGAACGCGAAGAATTTTCTCGTCTTCGGGTTGAACGTCGACTTGACGGCGAGATCGATCGCCTTTCCGTGTTTGCCCTGCACCTCTTCGTAAACCTCGCGGTGGTCGATGACCTGCTGCTCGTATGCCGCGGGCGGCGAGACGAACATGAAGAGATCGTGTCCCCTCTTCGCCGCCACTTCGGACGCCGCGCGAGCGGGGATCTCGGCCGTGGTGACGTGATCGACCACGACATTGGTGTTGTTTTTCGCGCCCCACTCTTTCGTGAACGTTCCGTCGAACCACTTGTCGTAGCCGGGAACGAAATGACTCCACTGCATGATCTTCAGAGTCTTCTGCTGCGCGAGCGCGCGCTGCGGGAAGAGGAACGCTGACGTGAAGCCCGCGGCGGCGACCGTGCCGCCTGTCAGCTTGACGAATTTCCTGCGGCTGATTTTGCGGTTGGACATGAACGCTCTCCTTCTGGCAGCTACCGATTCAGAGCCATCTGATCGCCGGGACACGGTCCGCCTGCTGCCGCCCACTGCTTGAACTTCGCGACGAATTCCGCGCGCGGTATCGGCACGGGTGCGCGGTTGCCGCCGGGTTCCCATCCCCAACCCACGAGCTTGTCCTCGGCGACATGCTTGATCAACGCATCGAAATCCCTGCCGCCGTTCTTCGCCGGATTCTTCACGGTTGCGCACAACTCGGCGGCCGTGAGATTGATGAAGACCATCTTCCGTTCGGGCGGCGGAAGGTTCCACGACGGCGCGCCGGGCGGCGCATGCGGACCAAAGCTCGCCGGCGGGTTGACCGTGTTGTGGCACGTCGAGCAGGGGAGGCCCGGTGCGCCAAGACCGTCCGCGCCACGGACGACCGCCATCGCGTGCGGCAGTCCGGCATCGAACTGCAGCGGTGCGTCGCCGGGGATGTGGCAGTTCTGACAACGTGGGTGTTGCAATACTTTCTGCACTGTCGCGAACGCGGCGACGGCTTCTGCACGCGCATCGGGAACGCTTCGAACGGGAACCGGCGCAGATGGCGTACAGGTCGCGAAGGCAACAACGGCGGCCGGGAGCAGGAAAAGAATCCGTGCGCGCATCGTCATCTCCTCACGTGCGAAGTGTCAGCGGCAGTTCGCGAAGACGTTGTCCGGTCAGCTTCGCGACGGCGTTCGCCACCGCGGGTGCGATCGGCGGAACGCCGACCTCGCCGGCGCCGCCCATCTTCTCCGTGCTCGGGACGATGTATGTCTCGACGCGCGGCATCTCGTTCATACGAAGCACCTGATAGTCGTGGAAGTTCGACTCCTGCACGCGCCCGTCCTTGAAATGCAGTGCGCTGTGCAGCGCCGCGCCGAGTCCAAACGCGACGGCCGACTCGATCTGCGCTGCGACTCCCCCGGGATTGACTGCGAGACCGCAATCGATGGCGCAAACCACCCGATGCACTCGAATCTCTCCCTTCTCCACCGAGACCTCGGCCACTTGCGCGACAAAACTGCCGAAGCTCTCGTGTACGGCGATGCCGCGCGCTTGTCCGGACGGCAGAGCGCTGCCCCATCCTGCTTTCTCCGCGGCCAGGTTCAGCACGCCGAGATGGCGCGGGCTATCCTTTAGTAGTGTGCGTCGGTATTCGACGGGGTCGCGTCCGGAGGCCAGAGCCAGTTCGTCGATGAGACTCTCCATGACGAACGCGTTGTGACTGTGCCCGACCGATCGCCACCACAGCACCGGGATTCCGGTCTTCGGCGAGTGAAGGTCGACTCGGTGATTCGCGACCGCCTTGAGGTAGGGCGAATCGTTCACGCCCTCGACTGAGGTTGAGTCGACGCCGTCCTTGACGAGCATCTTCTCGAATAAGGTGCCTGCCATGTTGGACTGGCCGGCGATCGTGTGTTGCCACGACTGCGGAAGACCATCAGCCGAGAGCCCGATGCGCGCCCGGTGCACGAAAGCGGAACGATAGTAGCCGCCACGCACGTCGTCCTCTCGTGTCCACACGGTCTTCACGGGCGCGTTCGCCGCTCGCGCAACATGAATCGCTTCGCTGACGAAGTCGGATGTCGGCGTGGCACGCCGGCCAAAGCCGCCGCCGAGGAATGTCGTGTGGATCGTAATCTGCTCGGGCTTGAGGCCGGTGATCTGCGTGGCCATCATGGTGTCGACGCCCTGGAACTGAGTGCCCGACCAGATCTCGCAGCTGTCCGCAGTCATCTTCACCGTGCAGTTGAGCGGTTCCATCGGCGCGTGTGCGAGATACGGTACGGCGTACTCGGCGTCGATCGTCTTCGCTCCGCTGGCAAGTGCGCCGGCGGCGTCACCCTTCTGCGCGGCGATCGCGCCGGGAGTCGTCGCGAGCCTCGAGAATTCCGTGCGTAGCGCGGCGCTGTCGTTGCCCGCGTTCGGTCCGAGGTCCCAGTCGACTTTCAATGCATCGCGACCGAGCTTCGCGGCCCAGAAGTGGTCGGCGACGACAGCAACGCCGCTCGGGACCTGTACAACGTTGCGCACGCCGGGCACGCTCTTCGTCGCGCTTGCGTCGAACGACTTGACCGTTCCGCCGAATACCGGCGAGCGAGCGACAACGGCGGTGAGCAGTCCGGGAAACTGCACGTCCATCCCGAAGACGGCCCGGCCGGTAATTTTCTCCGGCGTGTCGAGTCGCTTCGTTGTCTTGCCGATGATCTTCCAGTCTTTCGGATCCTTGAGTTTCACGGACTTCGGGGCCGCGAGTTTCGCTGCAGCGTCAGCGAGTGCACCATATCGTGCGCGTTTGTTGCCGCAGATCACTTCGCCGTTTTCTGTCCGGCAGCTTGCGGCCCTGACGCCGAAGCGTTGGGCGGCCGCGCGAACCAGAAGGTCGCGGGCAACGGCGCCGGCCTGGCGATAACGATCGAACTCCGACCAGGTCGAGCTCGAGCCGCCAGTCATCTGCATGCCGAACGCTGTATGCGCGTACACCGCCGCTGCGGGCGCATGCTCCACCCTGATCGTGCTCCAGTCCGCATCGAGCTCCTCGGCGATCAGCATCGGGAGCGTCGTCCAGACTCCCTGGCCCATCTCCGAATGTGCGAGCAGAACGGTGATCTTGTCGTCACTACCGATGCGAAGGAACGCGTTCGGCGGCGGCAGCTTGCCGGCGGGAGCGGGTTGCGCGAGCACAAAGCGGCCCGCGCCGGGGACCACGAACGCGATGACCAGTCCGCCGACAGCGGTCGACGACGTCCTGAGAAACGCGCGACGGGAAACGCTGACGGCGACTTTCATTTGAGCTCCGCGGCGCGATGGATCGCGGCACGCACGCGCTGATAGGTGCCGCACCGGCAGATGTTGCCGGTGAGCGCGGCGTCGATGTCAGCGTCGGTGGGATTCGGTTTGGCCGCGAGCAGCGCGACGGCCGACATGATCTGTCCGGATTGGCAGTACCCGCATTGCACGACATCGAGCTCGGCCCAGGCGCGCTGCACCGGATGGCTTCCGTCGGGCGACAGGCCTTCGATCGTGGTGATCGACATCCCGGCGACGGCAGAGAGCGGCATCACGCATGAGCGCAGAGGTTGGCCGCCCACGTGCACGGTGCAGGCGCCGCATTGCGCCATCCCGCAGCCGAACTTTGTGCCGGTCAAACCGAAAACATCACGCAAGACCCAGAGAAGCGGCATATCGGGCGGGGCATCCACTTCGCGTTGGACGCCGTTGACGGTCACGTTCATGGAAAGAACCTCCGGTCAGATCGAGTCGGCGAGGATCATACTCCCCGAGGACGGCTTCAAAGTCAGGAGTCGGGAAAAGGGGACAGGTCCATGAAGATCGGAATCATCGGAGCAGGGATGATCGGCTCGACCGTGGGCAAACTGTGGATCGACGCTGGCCATGAAGTGATGTTCGCTTCGCGCCATCCGAGTGAGCTGAAGCCTCTCGTTGCAACATTGGGAAAACGCGCATCGGCGGGAACGCCTGCGGAGGCGGCACGCTTCGGCGAAGTGATCATGCTGACGGTTCCGCTCGTCGCGATTCCGGACCTCGCACGCGATGTCGCGACATCGCTTGCCGGCAAAGTCGTGCTCGACACCGGCAACGCGTACGAGAAACGCGATGGAGATATCGCGCGCCTGGCGTCGCGACATCCGCAAGGCTCGGCCGGGTGGGCCGCGGCGATGTTCCCCGGTGCGCGATGGGTGAAGGCGTTCAACACCGTTTACTTCAAGACACTCGAGAAGGAAGCGCATCGCGATGGCGACAGAGTCGGCGTTCCGCTCGCGAGCGACGATCGGGCGGCGCTCGATGTCGCTGCGCAACTCGTGCGTGATGCTGGTTTTGATCCGGTCGTCGCCGGTCCGCTCGCGCGCGGAAGAGAATTCGAGCCCGATACGAAACCGTACAACACGGGTATGACCGGACCGCAGGTACGAGAGGTCTTGGCCGTCAAATAGCGAAGCGTCAGTTCGAGGAAAACCGCCGGTCCGTTGACATCCGAGTGAGGCAGAACTACATCGGACTCATGAATAAGTCTTTCTCGATCGGCCTGACCGCGATTTCCACGATCCTCATCGTCAGCATCGCCTCGGCGCAGCCCGTCAATACCGTTCCGTCGGCGCTGGCGACGCTCAAGGCCAAGGTCATGTCCGCAGACTATCGGGCTGACATCGACGGGCTGGTACTTCTGCGGGACCAGTTTGCGCATCTCGGCGACGACCCTGATCTCGGCTATCTCGCGCACTACTGGAGCGGCTACGCCAGCTGGCGCGCAGCGATCAACGGTGCGAATCACAACATGAAAGCCGACGAGCTGAAGGCGCATCTGCAGAGGGCCGCGACCGAGCTCTATTCTTCGATCCGGCTCAAGGACAATTTCGCCGATGCTTACGCCGCGGCGGCGATGGTCAACTCGTGGCTCGGGACTTTTTCCATGGGCTCCAATCCCGACATGATCGCCGTGCGGGAGCGAATGTCTCTGTCGCGGGCGTTATTCAGTCGCGCGAACGCTCTCGAGCCTGACAATCCGCGCGTGCTCTGGGCGAAGGGATCGTTTCTTCTTTTCGCACCGGAGTCGCAGGGTGGGAGCGTAGCGCGAGCCATCGACGTGTACAAGCAGATGATCAACGAAGCGGATCGCCGCGGCGTCAATGCGACATCGCCGCTTCCCGATTGGGGAAAGCCCGAGGCGCTGATGTCGCTCGCGTACGCGCACTCGCAGCAGGTGCCTCCCGATCTGCACGCCGCGGCCGAAGAAGCGACGGCCGCGCTCAAGCTCGTACCCGAGTGGGAGTATGTGCGCGACGACCTCATGCCGAAGATCGAGAAGCAGTTGCGGATCATCGACAAATAATCAACGGTCGCTACGCTTGCTCGCTGCGGCGCGTTCGATCAGTTCGATCGTGGTGCAGGCGTCCTGTGGATCGACGGCGAGCCGAACCCGGCCCGCGATGACGTCGCGAACATTTTCGTAGAAGCTCTGATACGAGCCGGGAAGCGTCTCGACGATTTCCTCACCGTGGTCGGTGATCAGAGTTCCCCACTGTTCACGCGGCTCTTTTCCCCAATCCACGTCGCGCGGCGTCCGGCCCGCGGCCAGCTCGGCTTCCTGCGGATCGAGGCCGAACTTCACGAACGTTCCGTGCGTGCCGCGGACGGTGAACCTTGGCGTCCGTTCCCGCACGAGCATTCCTGCGGTCAGCGACGCTTTCAATCGTGGATAGTGCATCCAGATGTCGAATGCATCGTCCGCCTCGCCGAAATCGCGTTCGCGCCGGACATCCGCGATGATCGACTCCGGCTTCCCGAACAGGACGATCGCCTGGTCGATGAGATGGGAGCCGAGGTCGTAGAGGATTCCGCTGCCGGATGCGGAGCTCTCGCGCCAGGCTCCGAGTCTCGGCTCATTTCGGAAGCGATCGAACCGCGCTTCGTAGAACACGACGCGGCCGAGCGCGTTCTGATCGAGAAGCCGGCGGATCGTGAGGAAGTCGCCTTCCCATCGTCGATTGTGAAAGACGGTCAGGATGCGGTTTCGTTCGCGCGCGAGATCGATCAATTGCCGCGCGGCGTCGGATGTGACGGTGAACGGCTTGTCGACGACGACGTGTTTGCCCGCCAGGAGAGCGCGACGGCCGAGATCGAAATGCGACTCATTCGGCGTCGCGATGACGACCAGTTCGACCTCCGGATCGGCCAGCAGCGCGTTCACTTCGGCGTCACCGCGATGCTCGACGATCTTGTGGAGATGCAGCCCGTCCACCGATTTGATCAGTGGGGCGTGGAAGACGCGCCCTGCTTTTCCGTACCCGATGAGGCCGACGTTTGTCATGACATGGAAATGTAACTGCGATCGGTCAGCTCGTTCGAGAAAGTTGTCAGCGCTTCGCGAACAGCACGCCGAGAATTGGTGTCATGGTCAGCATGACGACGATCCTGACCGACCACGACGACTGCCAGGGTTGTGGCGGCGAGGCCGCGGTTCTTTACGAAGAGGTGGCATTGTGCGGATCGTGTTTCTACATCGCGTCGCTCACTGCGGTACGTCGCGCCAGCAGGTTGCTGGCCAACAACGCCGCTGACCGTGTGGCGGAGACGACTTCGATGATCGCCAACCTCATCGAGTCCATGCGAAAACGAGGTCGCGATGGCCGGTAAGACGGGGATTGCGGATAACGTCGAGACGTTCGCGCCTCGCGTGCGAATGATGCATTCGCGCCGCGTCCGTTGTGCGTTCCGGGCCGGTGAGAGCACGTTCTATCCATATATAGATGAAGTGGTCCGGATCCAGGCGCGCCGCAACTACAGTGAAGTTTTTGTGACGGCGGGCAGCTTCACCGTGCGTGAAGTGCTCGTATCGCTGGAGCGGCGTCTGGCACAGTTTGGTTTCTTCCGTGTGCAGCGCTCATCCATCATCAATCTCGGTCACGTGATCGAGATCCGCCGCGAGGGCCGCGGCCGTTACGCGATCGTGTTGTCGGACGGGAGCTCGGTCATCGTGCCGCCTGCGGTCCGCGAGCGCGTTGAGCACTTGCTCGCCGTTTGAACAACGCGGGCTGAAGCCCGCGACCACACAGAACCAATGTGTTGAATCGTGAATCTGGTTTTTTGAAAATCGGAAACGCGATTCGCTGCTGCACGATTTTGTTACCGTCCATGTTCTCCGCCGATCCGCACCACTGATCGCATTCGCGGCAACGCGATCGTCGTGCTTCGTCCCACATCCAAAACTCCACTGACAGCGCGGCAGACCGATTGCGGAAGGTCTTACGCAAAACAAGTGGAGGAAACAAACCATATGAATCGCATTCGCTCATTACGTGGTGCATGGTTCGCTCTCCTGCTTCTCGGCGCGCTTTCGCTCGCGGCGCAGACGCAGACCGGACAATTGGTCGGGACCGCGACGCAGGACGGCAATCCGCTGCCCGGCGTGCGCGTCACGGTTTCGTCACCAGGGTTACAGGGAACACGCACAACTGACACAGATGTCAACGGCAGTTACAACTTCTCCGCACTTCCACCCGGTGACTACACCGTCGACTTCGCGCTGGAAGGACTGCAGGGAATCACGCGTCATGTCAACGTGACGCTCGCGGGCACGACGCGCGCCGACGCGTCGATGAGACTCTCCAGCGTCGCCGAAGCCATCACCGTGACCGCCAATGCGCCGTCCGTCGTCGAGACGCCGACAATCGAAACGAACATTTCGGCGCAGACCGTGGAGAATCTTCCGATTCAGCGCACGCTGATCTCGACAGTGACGCTCGCGCCGAACACGAATCAGAACGGACCGGGCGGGGCAACGACAATTTCCGGCGCGGCCTCGTTCGACAGCACGTTCTATATCAATGGAACACCGGTCAACGAAGTGCTTCGCGGTCAGCCGCTCGATCTCTTCATCGAGGACGCACTGCAGGAGACGACGATCGAGACCGGTGCGATCTCCGCCGAATACGGTCGATTCACCGGCGGCGTCGTGAACGCGATTTCGAAGTCGGGCGGCAACGTGTTCAGCGGCTCGCTGCGCGACAGCCTCACGAACCCGTCGTGGGCGAGCGCAACGCCGCTGAAGGAGACGCTGCTCGACAAAACAGGTTCAACGTATGAAGGAACGCTCGGCGGCAGGCTCATCACCGACCGTCTGTGGTTCTTCACCGCCGGCCGCTATCAGGATCGCAGTCAGCAGTTTTTCTTCCAGAACACGACCAACCCGTACAACACCGTGACCAAGCAGAACCGCATCGAAGGCAAGGTCACGGGACAGCTCACTGCGAAGCATTCACTCGTCGGTTCCATCCTGAAGCTGTCGACCAAGTTCAACGATCGCTGCCTCGCGCCCGCCTGCTGGACGCCGGACTCGCTCTCCCAGCCGGAAGCGCAACCGCAGGATCTCTACAGCGGAAACTACAACGGCATCATCACGAACAACTTCCTTCTCGAAGGGTTCGCCTCGAAGAGCGACATCAAGTTCGAACACTCCGGCGGAGTCTCCGGAGGCATCCTTGACCCGACGTCCACGCCGACGCGGAGCGGCGTCGATGGCACGTTCACCGGTGGCAGTCAGTTCTGCGCGACGTGCGGAACGGAAGTGCGCAAATCGACCGCATACGGCATCAAGCCGCACTACTTCCTGTCCACGGCGCGCGGCGGCACACACAACATCGTCGCGGGCATCGAGCACTTCTCTGACTCGATCCTCGCGAACAATCATCAGTCGGGCAGCGACTACATGATTTACCAGCTCGATCCGAGCTCACCGTTCATCGACAACGGTCAGGTCGTCGAGTCGGTCACGCCGGGAGCGGCGTTGATTCTGTGGTGGCCGATTGTTCAACAGGGCCGTCCGAGCGACCTCGCCAGCACCGGCGCGTTCGTCAACGACCGCTGGGACCTCACCAGCCGCCTCAACCTCAACCTCGGCGCCCGTTACGACAAGAATCACGGTGTCGACAGCGTCGGCAAAGTCGTCGCCAAAGACTCGAAGATCAGTCCGCGCCTCGGCATCACGTATGACGTCGCTGGAAACGGCCGGCTGCGTCTGAACGCGAGCTACAGCGAATACGTTTCGAAGATTCAGGCTGGAAACATCGGCGACGCGTCGTCGCCGGCGGGTCAGCCGTCGCTCCTCTATTGGCTGTACGAAGGACCGCAGTTCACGGGCGTGTCGCACGCCGCGCTGGTTCAGGGAGTCATGGGCTGGTTCCTGGGCACCGGCGGTTCCGACAACCGCAAGTTTTTCGGGCAGGGTGGATACCTCCTCAACGGCGGGCAGAACGGCGTTGCGACCCAGATCCAGGGTTCGCTCAAATCACCGGGCGTGAAGGAAATCGCAGTGGGCGCCTCGGCGCAGCTCGGTCGCAGCGGGTTCATTCGCGTCGACGCTCAGGACCGCAAGTGGGACAATTTCTACGAGAACATTCTCAACCTCGGCACCGGAACGGTTTTCGATCCTCTGATCGGCGCAACAGTCGATAAGGGCTTCATCACGAACGCGAACGATCTGCAGCGCAAGTACCGCGCGTACGTGTTCCAGGGCGGATACCAGGTCACTTCCCGCTTCAACCTGGCGGCGAACTACACGTGGTCGAGGCTGACAGGCAACAACATCGGTGAGACGCAGGGCTCCGGTCCGGTTCCTGAGATTGGCAACAACTACTACCCGGAAATCACGAACTACGCGAATCACAATCCGATCGGACTTCTTCCGCAGGATCAGCGTCACAAAGTCCGTGCGTGGGCAACGTACGACATGCCGTCGCCGCTGGGCCGCTTCAACGTGAGCGTGCTCGAGCGGTTCGATTCCGGTACGCCGTACTCGGCGATCGGTACGATCGATCCGATCGGGAGCGGCGTTGCCGATCCGGGATACATCCTGGCCGCGAACGCCTCATCCGGCGGATTCAGCTACTACTTCTCGCCGCGCGGCGCGTTCCATTGGGACAACGTGACGGCCACGGACGTGGGCCTGAACTACAACCTGCCTGTGTCGCGTCTCGGAATGTTCATCGAGGCCGACATCGTCAACGCGTTCAACGAACACGCGACGATCAACGGCAATACGTCGGTGTCGACGAACTTCACCAGTTCCAGCTTCGCCGCGTTCAACCCGTTCACCGACACGCCCAAAGAGTGTCCGCAAGGCACCGCGTCTGCGACCTGCAAGACGATGGGCGCGAACTGGAGAAAGGGAGTGAACTTCGGCAAGGCGCTCAACACCACCGATTACCAGACGCCGAGAACGTACCGGCTGTCTGTCGGATTCAAGTTCTAAAGCGTATCTGTGCCCTCTCCCCGTGAACGCGGGGAGAGGGTGCTGCGAAGCATCGGGTGAGGGGGGTACACTGGCGCACCCGCTATGATTTTTCGTGCGCCCGAGGAGCCGCTGGCGATTCCGCGAGTCGGGCTGACGCAGTTTCTGCTCGAGACAGCCGGCGCGCGCGGTGACAAGCCGGCGCTGATCGACGCACCGAGCGGCCGCACGCTGACGTATCGCGGATGGGCCGACGGCGTTCGCGCAACGGCCGCCGGTCTTGCGCAACGCGGATTTCGCAAAGGCGATGTCTTCGCGATCTACAGTCCGAATCATCCCGAGTATGCGATCGCGTTTCACGCGGTCTCGCTGCTCGGCGGTGTCGTCACGACGATCAATCCCGCGTACACGCCCGCAGAGCTGGGTCATCAGTTGAAAGACGCGGGCGCGCGCTATCTCGTCACCACTCCCGCGTTCGTCGACAAGGCCACGGTTGCCGCGCAGGAGAATCATCTGCGCGAAGTCTTCGTCTTTGGCGAGTCGTTCGATTCACTGCTCGCGACGCGCGGCGATCCGCCCGATGTCGCGATCGATGCGGTGAACGACGTCGTCGCACTCCCGTCCTCGAGTGGCACGACCGGCCTGCCGAAAGGCGTCATGCTCACGCATCACAACCTCGTCGCGAACATCCTGCAGAGCGCGCGCGTTTTCGGAGTGGGAGGGGACGACACGACGCTCGGTGTTCTGCCGTTCTTTCACATCTACGGCCTCGTCGTGATCATGAATCTCAGCCTCCACATCGGCGCCACAGTGGTGACGATGCCCCGTTTCGATCTCGAGCAGTGTCTGGCGACGCTGCAGAAATATCGTGTGTCGTACGCGTACGTGGTGCCGCCGATCATCCTCGCGCTGGCGAAGAGTCCGATCGTCGACAAGTACGATCTCAGCTCCGTGAAGCGTCTGTTCTCCGGGGCTGCGCCGCTGCCGCCCGAAGTTGCGCGCGCGGCGGCGTCACGACTTCATTGCGGGATGACGCAGGGCTACGGGATGACGGAGACCTCGCCGGTCACGCACGTCACGCGCGAGATCGACGCGCCGGGAATCGGTCCGGCGGTTCCGAACACCGAGGCGAAGATCGCGGCCATCGAGACGGGCGCGGAGCTCGGACCGGACGAAGAAGGGGAGATCTGCGTACGCGGGCCGCAGGTGATGAAGGGTTACCTCAACAATCCGACTGCGACCGCGGCGATGATCGACAACGAGGGATGGCTGCACACCGGCGACGTCGGATATGCCGACGCCGGCGGCACGTTCTACGTCGTCGACCGCGTGAAAGAGCTGATCAAGTACAAAGGGATGCAGATCGCGCCGGCGGAGCTCGAGGCGATTCTTCTGTCGCATCCCGCCGTGGCCGACGCAGCGGTCGTGCCTCTCGCGGACGAAGAAGCGGGCCAGGTCCCGAAAGCGTTCGTCGTGTTGAAGGAACAGTCGACGCCGGAAGATCTCATGACGTACGTGGAGAATCGCGTCGCGCGTTACAAACGCGTGCGCTACGTCGAGATCATCGATCAGATTCCGAAGTCGCCATCGGGGAAGATTTTGCGACGAGTGCTCGTGGCAAGAGCGAACCAGTAGCGCGATGCTGTGTGGGTGCCGGCTTCAGCCGGCACATCGCGGGCTGAAGCCCGCGACCACACTGAAGCCCGCGACCACACTGAAGCCCGCGATCATCCATTAACATCGCGTCATGCAACTTCGTCTCTACTCCGACTTCGTCTGACCGTTCTGCTACATCGCTGAGCGAAGCAGTCTGGTCAGGCTGCTCCAGGAATTCGATCTCGATCTCGCCTGGCGCGGCTTCGAGCTGCATCCGGAGACTCCGCCTGGCGGCATGCGCCTCGACGAACATTTCCCGCCGGAGCGTATGGCGCAGATGGCGGAGTACATGAAGTCGTTCGCGGCGAAATTTGGCATCGACGATTTCCGTCAGCGCGATCGCATCCCGAACACACGCCGCGCCCTCGCGCTGGCAGAGGTGGCGCGCGATGAGGGGCGGCTCGACGAGTATCGGAACCGCGCGATGGACGCGCACTGGGCGCGAGGCATGGATCTCGAGAACGATGAGAATCTGCGAACGATCGCGAAAGAATCCGGTCTGGGCGACGATGCGGTCGAACGCTCGAAGTCCGATCCGCAATATCTCGAACGCATCGACGAGATCCGCGCCGAGGCCGGCCGGATTGGCGTCGAGGGGATTCCGACGTTCGTCATCGGCCGGTTCGGATTGAGCGGTTGCCAGCAGTACGAAGTCTTCGTCGATTTCGCGACACAGGCTGGCGCGAAACGACGATGATCAAACCGGGTCCGCGGCGATTTTCGCTGATCGTGACAAGTCCGAACATGTGTTCGGTCTTGACAGCGCTGCGCGTAAGGAACATCGTTCGCTCAACACGTCCACAGATCACTGGCAAACGAGGAGGCGTCCAGCCCATGCATCTCTCTCGCCGTGGTTTTCTGAAAGCTTCGACGGTCGGCGGCGCGGTTGCGCTCGGCTTCGATCTGTCGAAGGCTCAGGCCGAAGTCCGCGAAATGAAAATCTCGCGGACGACGGAGACCCGTAGCATCTGTCCCTACTGCGCCGTGTCGTGTGGCGTCATCATCCATACGCTCGGTGATCGCGCGAAGAACGTGGCGCCAGCCGTCGTCCACGTCGAAGGCGATCCCGATCATCCGATCAGCCGGGGAAGCCTGTGTCCGAAAGGCATCACTCTCAAGGACGACATCACGCACAAGGGCCGGCTGACCGTGCCGAAAGTGCGGCGGGCCGGATCGGATCACTGGGAAGACATTTCGTGGGACGACGCGATCGCCAGTATCGCCCGCCACATCAAGACGACACGCGATCGTTGCTTCGTCGCGCGCAACGCGAAAGGTCAAGTGGTGAACCGCAATCCGGGAATGGCCTGGATCGGCGGCTGCACCGACACCAACGAATTCAACTTCCTGCAGTGGAAAGCGATCACGGCCTTCGGAGTCCCATACCGGGATTCCCAGGCCAGGGTTTGACACGGCCCCACTGTGGCCAGTTTGGCCGCATGCTTCGGTCGTGGTGCGATGACCAACGGTTGGGTCGACATCAAGAACGCCGACATGATCCTGGCGATGGGCGGCAATCCCGCCGAGAACCATCCCGTCGGATTCAAGTGGTTCATGGAAGCGAGGCGGACGCGCGGCGCAAAGATCGTCGCCGTTGACCCGCGATTCACGCGTACGGCGGCGGTCGCGGATTATTACGCGCCGATCCGTTCGGGCACCGACATCGCCTTCCTCCTCGGAATCATCCGCTATGCGATTGAGACGGGCCGCTATCACCAGGACTACGTGAAGATCCACACGAACGCGCCGTTCCTCGTCAAGAACACGTACGCGTTCAAGGACGGACTGTTCGCGGGCTGGGACCCGGCGAAGAAGACGTACACGAAGGACGCGTGGGGATACGACGCCGATCAGGGGACGAAAGCGTACGGCGTCGACTACACGATGCAGAACCCGCAGAGCGTGTTCCAGCTGCTCAAGCAGCACGTCGACCGATACACGCCGGAGATGGTCGAGCGTATCTGCGGCACGCCCAAAGACAAATTCCTGAAAGTCTGCGAGATGGTGACGTCGACCGGCAACGCGCAACGCGTCGGCACGATCACGTATGCGCTCGGATGGACGCAGCATTCGACCGCGGTCCAGATCATCCGCGCCGGCGCGATGCTGCAACTGCTCCTCGGCAACGTGGGTCGCCCCGGCGGCGGCGTCAACGCATTCCGCGGCCATTCGAACATTCAGGGCGCAACGGACACCGCCGGCAACACGGAAATCCTGCCGGGTTACCTGAAGACGCCCACGGGCGACCAGGACACGCTCGCGAAATACTACGCGACTGGGGTGCCGACCACGCTGAACAACCAGGCGTGGGCATCGATGAACTACTGGGTCAACTACCCGAAGTTCATGGTCTCGCTGCTCAAGTCGGTCTACGGCCCCAACGCGACGAAGGACAACGACTGGGGCTTCGGATGGATGCCGAGAATCGACGGCAACTATTCATGGATGTACATCTACGACGACATGTACCGCGGCTCGTCGATGCGTGTCGGCGGCAAGGAGCCCGGCCCTGAGGGCTTCATCACATTCGGGATGAACCCGGTCGGTCTCGGCCCGAACTCGAAGAAGATGATCGCTGCGCTGTCGAAGTTGAAGTGGATGGTCGTCGTCGAGAACGCGGAGATCGAGACGGCGACGTTCTGGAAGGCGCCGAAAGAATACGGCGGCGCTCCGGTGTCGCAGATCCAGACGGAAGTGTTCATGCTGCCCGCCGCAGGTTTCGCGGAGAAAGACGGCACGTTCACGAACTCTGCGCGCTGGCTGCAGTGGAAGTGGAAGGCGCTCGATCCACCGGGACAGGCCAAGGCCGACCAGGAAATCGTGTCGCGGATTTTCCTCGCTGTGCAGAACCTCTATCGCAAGGAAGGTGGCGCGTTGCCGGAAGCGGTGCTGAACGTCGCCTGGCCGTACGCGAACCCCGTCAATCCTGATCTCGCGGAAGTATTGAAGGAGATGAGCGGCAAAGCGCTCGCGGACATCAAGGATCCGAAAGATCCGACAAAGACGCTCAAGACCGCCGGCCAGCAGCTCGATGGATTCGGTCAATTGCAGGACGACGGCTCGACGCTGTGCGGCAACTGGCTGCACTCCGGCGTTTACACGGAAGCCGGCAACAACGCGCAACGTCGCAGCACGGCCGATCCCACCGGCCTGGGGATGTTTCACAACTGGGCATTCTCGTGGCCGGCGAATCGCCGCATCATGTACAACCGCGCTGGAGCCGACGCGAACGGACAACCGTGGGATCCGACGCGCCCCAGCATCAAGTGGGACGGCGCGAAGTGGGTCGGCGATGTTCCCGACATCAAACCTGATTCGCCGCCTGGTACTTACGGCGCGTTCATCATGCTGCCGGAAGGTGTCGGACGCCTTTATGCGCCGACGCTGAACGACGGCCCGTTCCCCGAACACTACGAAGCAGTCGAAGCGCCGATTGACAATCCGCTGCATCCGCAGGTCACGTCGAATCCGGTTGCGCTCAAGTTCACGTCCGACAAGGATGCATTCGGCAAGAAGGAAGACTTCCCGATCGTCTGCACGACGTACCGCCTGACCGAACATTTCCACTACTGGACGAAGCATCAGGAAGGCGGTGTGCTCAACGAGCTGTCGCCGGGATTCTTCGTCGAGATCCCCGAAGGCCTCGCGCAATCGAAGGGAATCGCGAACGGTTCGAAAGTCCGAGTGACTTCGGCGCGCGGGTCGATCGAAGGCACAGCGATGGTCACGCACCGTCTGCCGGCGCTGAAGATCGACGGCAAAGAGATCGCGCAGATCGGTTTCCCGATCCACTGGGGTTACGCCGGGGCGAAAGGTCACACAGGCCCGCTCGCGAATTTCCTCACGCCGTCGGCCGGCGATCCGAACACGTGGACGCCTGAATACAAAGCGTTCCTCGTGAAGCTGGAAAAGGCATAGGAGACGGCGATGACAACACAACCGTTGGAAATCGACCGCGTCTCCGCCGCCATCTTCGGGGCATCGACCGGCATCCGTACGAAGCCGACCGTGTCCAAGTATATCGACACGACGACATGCATCGGATGCAAAGCGTGCGAAGCCGCATGTCAGGAGTGGAACGATCTACGGACCGTCAACACCCATCAGGACGGGACGTATCAGACGATGCCGCAACTCGATGCCGATTTCTGGAACCTGATCCGCTTCAACGAACGTCAGACCAGCAACGGCGACATGTTGTGGCTGATGCGCAAAGATCAGTGCATGCATTGCGCAGAGCCGGGTTGTCTCGAGGCTTGCCCCGCGCCGGGCGCGATCGTGCAGTACGCGAACGGCATCGTCGATGTCGACGCCACGAAGTGCATCGGCTGCGGC
>DASVHS010000672.1:0-2569 GCA_036382495.1 Thermoanaerobaculia bacterium
GTTCCATCCGGCGGTGGCAGTCCATACCTCCGCGATGATCGCGACGAGCAGCACGAGGAGGACTGCCTCTGTGTGGCCGCGGGCTTCAGCCCGCGGTGTGCGGGCTGAAGCCCGCACCCACACAGAAGCTGCACTCAGCGTTGCGATCGCCAGCACGACGATGCTCGGAATCAACGACATCACCGCCGTCAGATGCGGCGATCCATCCGGCACTCCACCGAAAAACAGAATGCCGACGAGAATCACGCTGCAGATCGCGATGCCGCTCAAAAACGCGCGAATGTCGCGCGTTACCAGGTCGATCATCGCCGCGGTCTGCACGGCGACGAGAAAACAAAGCAACAGCCGCAGGCGCGCATTCGCGGCAAGTTTGAAGATCAGGTGAAACAGCTGACTGATGCCCGGCCAGCCGAGGATGATGCCGAGGACGATGATGGTGGCCAGGATGAGGAAGGACTCGCGCGATCGCCACTGGCGTGTCCGCACGACGTGCACGAGAAGCGCGAACCAGGCCGCGATGCCGAGAAGGCCGGCGAAACCGGTGATCGATTCAGCGCTCGGCGCGCTGACCCACGTCTTCTCGAATGGAATCGACCCGTAGAAACGTGGCTGCAGGAGAAGGACGACGGACGGCCAGTCGGAGTAGTAGCCGATCACATTCGGCCTCGACTGCAGCTCGCTGAACCGCCTCGACTTCGTGATCGCCTCGGCGAACGGTGCGAGGAACGGCGACGCGAGGAGCGCGGCCACGATGAGCGCGCCGATCAGTGTCCCAACAAATTTCAATGCATCGCGCGAAGTAGGAAAAGGACGCTCGACGAGGGCGAGCCATCCGACAAACAAGAGCGAGATGAAAAAGATGTGCGCGACCGTCTCGGGGTGGCCGCAGAAAATCATCGCCGCCCACAGCGCCGCGGCGAAGACGAAGCGCGGATAGGTGCGCCGCTCCGCGATCAATTCAATCTGATAGAGCGCGGCGGGCACGAACACCGCGACCGTGCCCAGCGGAAAATGAAGCCACACAACGACGAAGCTGCAGAACGCGAAGCAGACCGCGGCCGCCGCGCTGGCGATCTCCGAGTAACGGCGCCGGCAGAACAGAAACGTGAACGTCATCGCGATGAGGAACTTCATCGCCGCTTCGGCCGCGAAACTCTGTCCGAGCGGAAGCGCCAGCGCGAGCAGCCGCAGCGGCGAAAGAGCGGAGCTCTGCGCGCTCGCGAGGAGTGGATAGCCCGATCCGGACAGGTTGTTCCACAGCGGCACGTGGCCGGCGCGCCAACTCTCGCGGACCTGGTTGGCCCACGGCACGATCTGCAGCGCCAGGTCGTTGATGTCGGGATTGATCGGCTTGTGAAACCGCGTCAGAAACGCCCAAGGCGGCAGCGAGCGCAGGAAGTCGACGGGAAGATTGACGACGTCGCTCGTCAGCGGACGCCACAGAAATATGAGCACGAGCAGGTAGAAGAACGCTGCGATCCGCCACGGCAGGTCGATGCGGACGCGCCGCACGAGCCACACGGCGATGGCGTAGATCGCGCCGACGTAGAGCCAGGTGGCATTGAACACGGGCGCGGATGATAGCCGAGGCTACCGCGACATCAGAATGATGGTCTTGTCGACGACCTGCGACGTGGTCTCGTCAAAGTACGGACGCTGGATCGTCACTCTTGGGCGGTTCGGCCGCGGCGCGATCTCCGCCGCTTTGTACGTGCCGACCGCTTTGGAGATGTCGGAGCTCAATTTCAGCCGCGGCAGAAGCGACTGGATCGACCTGGCGTCGGTGGCGAGGTCGCCGGTCCGGTAGTAAGCCTGCGGCGCGACGGTGCTCATGTTGTTCGTTGCGTCGGGCGCAACAGTCGAGTAGCCGTACGACTTCGCATAGAACGTGGCGACGTCTTCGACCGATGCGTCGGTGTCGTAGACCGCGACGGGCGGCGGCTCCTCATTCGGCTTGATGAGCTTGTGCGCCTGCCGCGTCGCCTCGGTCAGTTTGCCGAGGAACCGCGAGCCGGGGTAGACGATGAAGCTGAATGCTTCGGGTTGGCTGTATTCGTCTTCTTTGCTGCAACCAGCGATCGCCAGGAGCACGAGAAACAACGCTCCTGCGACCGAAATAGACTTTTTCACCGGGTGAAAACCTCCATCAGAAAAATCGACGCGTGACCTTATCATACGGACGCGAGCCCGCCGGCGTTGGGCAGCCCGAGAAACTTCTGAACGGTCTGTCCGACCACATCCTCGAAGCGCTCGGCGAACGATTTGATCGCGCCGGATGGTTCGTCGAGGAAGATGCGCTCGACGCGAAACAGCGGCACGAACATCGTCACGAGGTCGAGACTGAGGTCCTCGCCGCGCGCGATCTGATGGATCCAGTCGTCGAACGAGTCGAGGTTGATTGCACGGATCGTGACGCCCGCCGCCGACAACGCATTGAGCACACCGAAGAACTTCTCCCTCGGGTTGACCAGATTGATGATGACGAGCGACGACTTCTCGAAGCCTTCGATCATTCGATCTTCTCGCTGAGCTCGATGAGCACGCCGTTGCCGGCGCTCGGGTGCAGAAA
>DASVHS010000673.1:0-15729 GCA_036382495.1 Thermoanaerobaculia bacterium
AAACCGTCCGTGAGCGTCGTGATCGCGGCATTCAACGAAGAGAAAGTCATCGCGCGGACAATCGACGCAGTTCTGGCGAGTCATTACCCCGATCTCGAAATCATCGTCGTCGATGACGGCTCGATGGACGACACGTCCGGCGAGGTTGAACGTCGTTTCGGTGATCGACCGGAAATTCGTCTCCTTCGTCAGTCGAACGGCGGTAAAGCCGCGGCGCTCAACCACGGCATCAGCATCGCTCGTGGCGAGATCATCGTGGCACTCGACGCGGACACGCTGTTCCTTCCGGACACAATCGCGAAACTGATCCGCCGTTTTGAGAATCCGGAAGTCGGCGCAGTTGCTGGCAATGTCAAAGTTGGCAATCGCATCAATCCGCTGACGTACTGGCAGTCGATCGAATACATCACGAGTCAAAACCTTGACCGGCGCGCATACGCGGCCATCAATTCTGTTTCCGTCGTGCCGGGCGCGGTCGGCGCATGGCGTCGCACCGCGATCGTGGCGGCCGGCGGCTACACGACCGACACGATGGCCGAGGACATGGATCTGACGTGGCGGATCCGGCAGAACGGGTGGCAGATCGAGACCGACTCCCAGGCGATCGGCTTCACCGAGGCACCCGACACGGTTCGGATGTTGTTCCGGCAGCGCTTCCGCTGGGCGTTCGGCACACTGCAGTCCCTCTGGAAACATCGCAGCGCGCTGGGCCGCTACGGCTGGTTCGGGCGCGTGATGCTGCCATCGCTGTGGCTGTTTCAGGTTCTCTACCAGGTGCTGTCGCCTGTCATCGACCTGCAGATTCTCTGGACGGTCGGAACCGTTGTGGTCGCCCTGATTGGTGGCGGACGCCTGACTCAGGACTGGCAGCCGCTTCCCGTCGCACTCAGCTCGCTCTACATGATCGCGTTCATGTACGCGTTCTTCTTCGTCATCGAGCTGATCGGCGCGGCGATCGCGTTCAAGCTCGATCGTGAAGACGGCCGCATGTTGATGTGGCTGTTCTGGCAGCGCTTCCTTTATCGCCAGCTCATGTACGCGGTTCTGCTGAAGTCGGTGAAGACCGCGATTTCCGGCATGCGAACCGGCTGGGGCAAGCTGGAGAGGAAGGGCACGGTGGATCTGGCGAACCAGTTACCGGTTGGCGGCGACCGGTTGCCAGTCAGCGACTAACGCGCGCTCGCGGTCACGTGAACCGCTTGCATCCGCTTCGCAACCACGTTCCAGTCGAGGTTTCCCATGAACGCCTCGATGTATTTCGGGCGATCGGCGGGCTTGAAATCGAGCAGGTACGCGTGCTCCCAGACGTCCATGACAACCAACGGAACGAAGCCGGCCACGTTGCCGGTCTGATGCATTTCGATCCAGTGGTTGGACACGCGTCCGTTCGCCGGATCGAGGTAGCAGATCGACCAGCCGACACCGCGCATCTTGCCGACGCTGACGAAGTCGGCCTTCCAGATGTCGTAACTCGGAAAGCTGCGCTCGACACCTGAGCGGAAGTCGCCTCGGGGCGCATCGCCACCGCCGCCGATCTTCATGTTGCCGAAGTAGTACTCGTGCAACACCATCCCGTTGTACTCGAAGCCGAGGCGGCGCGTGAGCTCCGAATACGCGGGCATCTCTTCCTGGTCGACCTTGCCGTCCGCGAGGATCGCCTGGATCCACTCCGTCAGCGTGTTGGTGTTCGTGACGTAACCTTCGTAGAGCTTGAAATGCATCTCCAGCGTCTTGTCCGAGATGCCGGTCAGCCCTGACAGATTGAAAGACTTGGGTTTGTAGATTTGCGTTTCCATGCGCGCATAAGCGTGCATAGAACGGTCCATCACGACGCGCAGCGGAACGTGGCGTAGAGGTATGGATAGTTCGGACGGAACCAGTTACGGAATGTGCGCCGGATCAGCGGTATGCCTGTGGCCGGTGACGCGCCCTTGAGCACGTAATGCTCGCCGTCGAAAAAGTCTGACGAGTAAACAGGATAGGAGCGCATCGGTTCGAAACCGGGGAAACCGGAGAACGGCGTCGACGTCCACTCCCAGCCGTTGCCGATGAGGTCGTGGACGCCCCATGCGCTCGCGCCATTCGGATACGAACCGACCGCGACCGGATCCCAATGCGTGAAGTTGAAATTGCCACGCGTCTCGTCCGGCGGTTCTTCGCCCCACGGAAACGAGAGCTCGTTGCCCGAGGGCGTGCCGAACGCGGCGCGGTGATACTCCGGCTCGCTGGGCAGGCGTTTTCCCTTCCATCGCGCATACGCATCCGCTTCATCGTGGCTGACGTAGACCGGCCACTGGAGCGGCAGCGGGATCAGGTCGAACATGCCCCGCCAGAACCACTGCCCGTCCTTGCGTGACCAGAAGTGCGGCGGATCGGCGTCCGTGGCTTCGACATATTCGAGGTATTCGCCATTCGTCACGTTGTGGCGATCGATCGTGAACGCAGGAACGTCGATTCGTTGCGCGGGGAACTCGTTGTCCCAGCCGAACAGGACGCGATCGCGATCCGCGCCGACGGTGGCCACGCCCGCGGGGATGTGCAGGACAGGCGCCTGGCCTGTCCGGAGAGGCGAGGGCGCCTGTCCTCCACGCGTGAGGGGCTCACGCCGCACTTTATTCTCATACGGCATGTTATGAAACATATACAGCAGCGTCTCTTGATGCATAAACTCATGCTCAATTAGCGTCAAGACATAATCGCTGTACTTATCGAGATCGATTGTCGCGAAACTTTCTTCGATCCGCCGATCCACCGCCGCGCCGTACGCCTCGACCTTCTCTCGTGACGGCCAGAAATCGGTCGGCGACTTCACGCCCCCTTCGTCCTCCGGATCGATCCCGCGCTCGAAGAGCAGCTCGTAGTCGGCATCCACTCCGGGACGCTGCAAGGCGCCCTTGATCAGCGTGTTGACGTTGAAAGCCGGGAGGTGTCCCTCGTAGAACACGATCGGATTGCGTAGCCTGATCGGGCGATCGTAGTAATTCTCCGGTCGCGGAATCGCGAAGACCCGTTTCGAACGCTCGCGACCGGCACGATAGCGATCGATGACGTCGTGGCGTCTCATCCGGCCGGCGATTCTACGCCCGCCGGCAGTTCAAGCAATTTGAATGGTTCTCGGCCCGGGTACGTCCGTCTGAGCAGCGGCATTGCCACATTGAACACGGGTACGTTGCCGTGCGTTCGTCCCTCGACCGTTCCGTGATGCGCATGTCCATGAAACGCCGCGGAGACGCGATAGCGGTCGATCGGCTCCTCGAGCCGGCTCGAGCCGCAGAACGGGATGATCTCGGGCGGCTCGCCCTCGACCGTAGCCTGAATCGGCGCGTAATGAAGAACGGCGATCTTGTGAGTCGTCCGCAGCCGCGCCAGCGCTGCTTCGAGCTTCAGCGCCTCCTCGACTGCCTCGTGAACGAGTGCTTTGACGCTCTGCTCACCCCAATTGCCGAGCTGGCGTCGTCCGAATCCGCCGAGGAACCCTTTGGCGCCGCCGAAACCGACGTCGCCGATTTCGTGAGAGTCGCCGTCGAGGAAAGTGACACCTGCAGCGGCGATGATGGCCCTGACCTCATCGGCCTGACCCGACCCGAAATCGTGATTCCCAAGGACCGCGAGAGCGGGGATGCGCAGCGACGTTCGCACCTCTTGCGCGAAAATCTCCGCTTCTTCCGGAAGCCCGTAGTCGGTGAGATCGCCGCACAGCAGAGCGACGTCCGCGCTTTCGCTCATCGCGCGAAAAAGTGACTTGAGTGCGCCGCGGGACGTCTTCCGGACATGAATGTCGCCCACGGCGGCGATACGCATCACTTCGCCCCGTCGACCTCGATGCCTTTGGTCCAGTGCGCGATCTCGTCCCCGCTCATGTTCCCCAGCGGCTGGAGGCGCGCGTCTTTGTAGCCCCAGTCGGTCACGTCCTTCAGATATTGCTGCCGCGAAATGATCGTGCCGTTGCAGACCTTGTCCTTCGGCGGCGGCTGCTTCAGTTCCTGCGCGAGACGGTTACCGAGCTCCTCCATGACCTGTTTCGGGATCCGGTCGCGATCCGTTGGATAGATGAAGCCAAACAGGACGAGATGCGCGTACAGCACGCGCCAATATCCTGCGTATCGATCGATGAGCCGCGGCCAGTCGAGTTTGGGCCCGAGGGCGTGAATGACATGTGCGACGTCGGCGCCGTCGAAACGCTCCCGCTCCATGATCAACCCCTTCGACCACAGCATCTCCTCGGGAGGAATCAACTTCACGTCCATGCCGAGCACTTTCTCTGACACGGCGTACTCGAACCAGTGATCGTCGACCTGTGCCACTCCATTGCCGGCGCTGAAGATCAGGTCGATGAAGTCGTCGCCGTTGTAGGCCTTGCCGATCCAGTGCGGGAACGTCAGCTCGGTCTTGTATCCGGCTTTCGACAGCACCGCTGACGCATGTTCCCAGTCGGAGCGTTTGATAAAGATGTCGAAGTCTTTTGTGTGGCGTTCGATGCCGGTGTAACGCGCGAATGCGTAGGCGCCCCCGACGAGATACGGCACTTTGTTCTGTTCGAGCTTTCCGAGCGCACGGACGTAAAAGTCGCGAGCCTTCGGGTCGACTGTGGAAGCGGCTGTAGCTGCTGTCATAACGGCCCCAACAACTGCAAGGCCAGTGCTAGCTGCGTCTTCCCTCGGCCCAGCACATGGAAAACCACATTGCGGCGTCGTCGCGGGCGGCCCAGGTCCGGTAGGCTCGAACCGATTCGTCGAACGCGGACTCCGAAAGCAGATCACCGCCGACGATGCGATCGCGGGCCGTCAGGACGACGCCGAGCATGTTCGCCGCGAGCGTGTCGAATACGTCCATTCCGGCGCAGCCGCCGAAAAAGATCCACGTATTGCGAACAGGCTTCGCGCCCGCGGCGTGCAGCAGCGACACGAGACGCCGCCCGATGTACGGATCGTTGCCGTTGCGGTCGTACGTTCTCATGTACGCGCGCCACAACTCGTTGACGCCCGCCGGCTCGGGCCAGAGTCGCAACACGTCGTGATCGTCGTCGGCAACAACGACGCGGCCTCCGGGACGGACTGCGCGAACCATGTTGCGGACGACGCTCAGGGGATCCTGGACGTGCTCGAGCACGAACCGCGCGTGCGCCACGTCGAACGTTCCCCATTCCCGCTCGGCGAGATCGAGCTCGGCGACGTCGCCCGATCGGAAGTCGACGAGTTTCTCTTCGCCATCGGTTTTCGCGAGGCGTTGCGAGCCGGCGAGCTGCTGCTCATCGCGTTCGATTCCAACGACCCGACCGCGCGGGACTGCTCGCGCCATCGCACGAGTGAACTGACCGAGGCCTGCGCCGAAATCGATGATCGATTCGTCGCCGCGAAGATTCAGTTCCCGCAGTTCCGCCTGATTCAGCAGAACGTCATTCATGAGTGAGAGACGACGTTGCTCTTCCGGCGACGTGCCGTGGATGTAGGACGACATAGAAGCGGTCCCGAGGACCGTTCTATCGTACCTGTTCGATGAGGATGGGAGCTGAGTTCGTGATCAGCCGGATCTGCGGGCTCGCGCTTCCGATACGAAGGCGCTTGTGGTCCGTCGTCCACGCATCAGTGCACGCCTTCAGCTTGCACACGATCTCATCCTCGGTCTGCGCTTCGAGCGTGGGCATCGCGATGTCGTGCAGTTTGAGCGAAATCGGCCCGTGCTGCGTCGTTGCATCGGTGCGACCGGAGACCTTCTCGAGCGAGATTCCGCCGTTTTCGGTTTCGACGCTGTTGTCGCCGGTACACGACGCGAGGGAAATGCCGCCGTTCGTCGCGTGCGCGGTGATGCGACCGGACATGTTGCGAACGGCGATGCCGCCGTTTGCGGCGTTGACGTCGAGGTTCGCGCTTCGCGGTACGCGCAGGATCATGTGCACCCACCACGTCTGTGTCGCGTTCATTTCCGGTCCGCTGGCGACGATTTCGCCGGGACTCACGGCCACGGCAACCGTCTCGAGTGCCTTGGCTGCCTGCGGATCATTCAGGGCCGCCGCGTATTTGCAGATGGTGAGGCTGGCGAATGGACGGTCCCAGCCGCGGACGGAAACGCCGCCGGCGTTCTTGGTGCGGATGTGCAGCAGCTCGACTCCGATGAGGCTGATCCGGCGCTGTTCGTGAGCGCTGGCCGAGGATGGGAGGGAGGTCGTGTTCTGGGTGTAGAACGAGGAGCAGTCGTCGCTGTCGACGAACGAGTGATCCTGTTGCGTGACGATCAGCGGCCGCTGCGTGCTTGCGCACACCTGGAGCGCCGCAAACATCGTCGCCACGACGAACAGAGCACGCCGTCGCATTGATCGCCTCCTGCTAACCATAGACGTTACGAAGCAGCGAAGGATAGGTTTCGCACCGGTGACATAAATGATCGGCGATCAGCCGGGCGAGGGATGTCAGGAAGCGGTACGGATTCTGTGCGGTGGGCGAGGGGCCAGGCTCATCTAGCTAACCGCTCAGCACTTACCGAGTCTAACCTTTCGGAATGGAGATGACCGATCTCGCGGCCGTGAGCCGGGCCAGAGGCGGAGACGCCGATGCGTTCCGCGACCTCGTTCAACGGCACAGCCGGACCATCTTCCGCGTGGCCTGTCGAATGACCGGAAATGAGCATGATGCCGACGACGTGGTGCAGGAGACGTTTCTTCGCGCGTATCGCCAGATCGAAAAATTCGAAGAACGTGCGAACTTCGGCACCTGGCTGCACCGCATCGCCGTCAATTGCTCGCTCGACCTGCTCCGGTCGCGCACCCGCCACGAGAAGAATCGCATCACCGACAAGGACGACGAGGACGGCGAGATGACGCGCGAATTCGAATCGACAGATCCGCAACCCGATCGCCTGCTGCTCAGCGCCGAGCTGAAGCAACACGTGCTCGAGGCGCTCGATCGTCTTTCAGGAAACGAGCGCACCGCGTTCATGCTCCGCCACTTCGAAGGGATGCCGGTCGAGGAGATCGGCAGGACGCTTGGCATTCAGGTGAGCGCCGCGAAACATACGATTTTTCGCGCTGTACGGAAGCTCCGCGAGTCGCTGGAACCACTGGTGAGGAAGACCCAATGCAACATCTGACCGAAGAACAACTCGTATCGCACTACTACCACGATGATGACGCGCTCGACGTCGAAGCGCACCTGGGCGATTGCCGCGATTGCACGACGCAATACGAAACGATCGGCCGCGTGCTCGCGCTCGTGACCGAAGCTCCGGTTCCCGATCGCGGTGACGACTACGGCGATCAGGTCTGGTCGCGACTGCGCTGGAAGCTCGGGAGTCAGCGTCGACGACGTGCTACGTGGATATCGGGCATCGCCGCCGCGGCGGCATTGACGATCGCGTTCTTCGCCGGACACTTCTGGCGCGCCGCACACGAAGTGACGACGACCGCGCCGATGACCGCATCCGCGCCAGTGGTGGGTGCTCCGACAACAGTCGCAAATGTTGATCACAACGACAAGATCCTGCTTCTCGTCGTCGGCGATCACCTCGACAACACCGAACGCGTACTGCTCGAATTCGCGAATGCCGATCCCGGGAAGGGTCTGCAGATCGAGCAGGAGAGCCGCCGTGCCGGCGAGCTCGTCGCCGCAAACCGCATCTACCGGCAGACCGCGTCGAAACAGGGCAACGAACGGATCGCATCCGTTCTCGCCGACCTCGAGCCGGTTCTCATCGAGATCTCGCACGCCGGCACGAATCTCAGCAAAGACGAATTGACCGAGCTCCAGAAGCGCATCGAAGCAAAGGGGTTCCTGTTCAAGGTGCGCGTCATCAGCGCGCAATCCTCCAACGGCGAAAAACCGCCACGAAACAACAACATCAACGCAGACACACTGTGATCAAGGACAGACGATGACCACGAAACGAATCAAACTGACAATCCTGGCGGCGATCTTCGCCGCGGCGCCGGTCTTCGGCGCGATGAACCTCCCCGGCGACGCGCAGAAGGATCGTGCCGAACGCGAGCAGGAGCGCAAAGAAGCGCGTGCCGACCGTGAATCCGATCTCTACGACGAAGGCACCGACGCGCTCGATGAGAAAGATTGGGCCGGCGCCGTCAGGGCGTTCCGCAAAGTCGCACAGATGCAGATGGAGCACGCCGATGCGGCGCTGTACTGGCTCGCTCGCGCGCAGAACGAGCTCGGCCAGCGCAGCGATGCGCTCAGCACACTGCTCGAATTGCAGAAAGCATTTCCGAAGAGTCACTGGACCGAAGACAGCCGCGCGCTCGAGGTCGAGATCCGGCAGTCGTCCGGTCAGACCGTCGATCCGCAGAAGCTCAACGACGACGACGTCAAGCTGATGGTCCTCAACGGTCTCATGGGCAGCGATTCCGAAAAGGCCGTGCCCGTCCTCGAGAAAGTCATTTCAGGCAACAGCTCGACGCGTGTGAAAGAACGCGCGATCTTCGTCCTCAGCCAGTCGAACTCACAACAGGCCATGGACATCCTCGGCCGCGTCGCGCGAGACAGTTCCCGCTCCGACCTGCAAGCCTACGCGCTCCGCTACCTCGGCATCATGGGGGGAGACGGAAGCAGGAAAGTTCTCGCGGACGTGTACGGCGGCAGCCACGACATCAAGATCAAGAAAAGCATCCTCAAGTCGTACATGATCGCGGGCGACCGGGCCCGTCTTCTCGCGCTGGCGAAGGGCGAGCCGGACGCGGAGCTGCGCGGCGAAGCCATTCGCCAGCTCGGCATCATCGGCGCGCGCAGCGAGCTTGCCGATCTGTACAACTCCGAGACTTCGATCGAGAACAAAAAGAACATCATCCAGGCGATGTTCATCGGCGGAAGCTCCGACCGGCTCGGCGAGATCGCGCGCGCGGAACGCAATCCTGAATTGCGCGCCGCCGCGATCCGCAACCTCGGTCTGATCGGTGGCCCAAAGACCGGAGACCTTCTCGTTTCGATCTACGAGAGCGAGACCAACAAAGAGGTCAAGGCGTCCGTCGTCAAGTCGCTCTTCCTGCAATCAAACGGCAAAGCGCTGATCGCGCTCGCGCGCAAGGAAACAGATCCGGAGCTGAAGCGCGAGATCATTTCGAAGCTTGCGCTGATCCGGTCGGATGAAGTGTCGGCGTATCTGATGGAGGTCCTGAAGGATTAGCGCTCACCACCGGATATCCGGCGTCCACCCAGGCGTCGAAACCTCCGGCGAGTGGTCGCACGACCTCGAAGCCCAACTCGATGAGTCGTGCGGCCACACGGGCCGCTGACGCCTCGTTCGGTCACGTGCAGTAAAGGATGATGTCGCGGTCGCGCTGGATGCCGGCCACGTGTTGCGGGATTTCGTCGCCGGGAACGATCAGTGCCTGCGGAATCCGGCGCGGATCTCGTCGAAGAGACGACGCCGTACGGACGTCGAAGATCAACGGGTCGTGCTCGGCTTCGATCAGGTCCTTCAATTCTTTTGGCGTGATGCGCGCGAGACGCAGCCGCGTCATGAACTGGTGTCGCTGCCACCACTTCACGACGATCACGATCGCGAGCGCGCCTCCGACCACGACAACCGCCCAGTAGCCGAGGTTTGTGAGAGCGAGCAGGACGCGATCGACGGCACGATGGAACAGGCGTCCCGCGGCGACTGCGGCACCCGCCCAGACAATGGCGCCCACTCCGTCGTACAGCAGGAACTCCATGAAGCCGTGTTGGGACGCGCCGGCGAGCGGCGGTGCGATCGTCGAGAAGCCGGGGACGAACTTCGCGAACAGAAGCGAAGGCATGCCCCACCGGTCGAACTTCGCTTCGGTGTCGCGCACGCAGGAGTCCGGTGAGAGCGAGATCCGGCACATCGTCTTGAGAACGCGAAATCCGAGGCGGCGGCCGAGAAGGAACCAGATGCAGTCGGCGACGATTGTGGCGATGACGGAGCCGGCGAGGATCGCCGTCGATGACATCTTGCCGTCGCGTGATAGCGCTCCGGCGAGCACGAGCGTCGGCACCGCCGGAATCGGCAGGCCGAGCTGCTCGAGAAACACGTTGAGACACACGAGCGGCGTGCCGTAACGGACGATGAGCGCGATCAGCCCCTTCATTGGTTTTGATCGTAACGCATCCACTAGCGATACTCTCTTGCGCGGATGAGCAGAGAGATCAACCGCTTCGATCCCGTCGCATTTCCGCATCCCGACCGGCCGATTCGCGAGCGCTTCGAACATCGCGACCGGCTGCAGAACCTCAACGTCGACGCGGCGGCGCTTGCGACTGCGCTCGCGCGCGAGATCGAAGGCGAGGTTCGCTTCGACGACGGTTCACGCGCGCTCTACTCGACCGACGCATCGAATTACCGGCAGGTGCCGATCGGTGTCGTGATCCCGAAGCGAGCCGATGACGTCATCGCCGCGGTGGCACTGGCGCGAAAGTTCGGCGCACCGATTCTCGCGCGCGGCGGCGGAACGAGTCTGGCCGGACAGTGCTGCAACGTCGCCGTCGTCATCGATTTCTCGAAGTACATGAACCGCGTCATCGAGCTCGATCCGGTTGGGAAGTTCGCGCGGGTTGAACCGGGAATCGTGCTCGACGACCTGCGAGCGCGCGCGGAGAAGCACACGCTCACGTTCGGCCCCGATCCCGCGTCGCACTCGCACTGCACGATCGGCGGAATGATCGGCAACAACTCGTGCGGTGTGCACGCGCTGATGGCCGGCAAGACCGTCGACAACATCGAAGAGCTCGACCTCCTGCTTTACGACGGCACGCGGATGCGAGTGGGAAAGCCCGACGACGCGACGATTGCGCGCGCGACCGGACGTGAAGCAGAGATTTACGCGCGCTTGCGCAAGATTCGCGACACTTACGCGGATCTCGTTCGCGCACGTTTTCCGAAAATCCCGCGCCGAGTTTCCGGCTACAACCTCGATGAGCTTCTGCCGGAGAACGGCTTCCACGTTGCGCGATCGATCGTCGGAAGCGAATGCACATGCGCGATCGTGCTCGAAGCGAAGTGCCGTCTTGTCTATTCGCCGCCTGCACGCAGGCTGCTCGTCATCAGTTACCCGTCGGTGTACGACGCTGCCGACGACGTGCCGCGCGTCCTCGAATACAAGCCCGTCGGTCTGGAGGGTTTCGACGACTTGCTCGTGCGCGACATGAAGGCGAACAACCTCCATCCCGAGGGCGTAGCGCTTCTTCCGCCCGGTGGTGGGTGGCTTCTCGTCGAATTCGGCGGCGAGACACAGGCCGAAGCTGACGCGAATGCTCGACGCGCGATGACCGGCCGCCCCGCTGTTTCGATGTTGTTGTGCGACAACAAGCGACAGGAACGGATGATCTGGGCAGTCCGTGAGTCGGGCCTTGGCGCGACCGCACACGTGCCCGGCAAACCGCCGATGTGGGAAGGGTGGGAGGACGCGGCTGTCGCTCCGGAAAAACTCGGCGGATATCTGCGCGATCTGCGCAAGCTGCTCGAGAGTTACGGATACGGCGGCGATTTTTACGGGCACTTCGGCCAGGGTTGCGTGCACACGCGCACGAATTTCGATCTGACGTCGAAGGCGGGCATCGCGAAATTTCGCACATTTCTCAATGACGCCGCGGACCTCGTCGCGTCGTATGGCGGTTCGTTCTCCGGCGAACACGGCGACGGCCAGGCACGCGGCGCGCTGCTCGAGAAGATGTTCGGGCCCGAGCTCATGACCGCGTTCCGCGAATTCAAGTCGGCGTGGGATCCCGACTGGAAAATGAATCCGGGGAAACTCATCACTCCCTACGAGCCCGACGAAAACCTCCGCCTTGGCGCTGACTTCGATCCGTGGAGTCCGAAGACGCACTTCGCGTTCGAGGAGGACGGAGGACGGATGGACCACGCCGTCATGCGCTGTGTCGGCGTGGGACGTTGTCGCCGCATGGACGGCGGAACGATGTGCCCCAGCTACCAGGTCACCCGCGAAGAAGAGCATTCGACACGCGGCCGCGCGCGACTGCTGTTCGAAATGTTCAACGGCGACACGATCGCGCAGAGCTGGAAAAATGAGGCGGTAAAGGATGCATTGGATCTTTGCCTGGCATGCAAGGGTTGCAAGGGCGACTGCCCGACCGGCGTCGACGTCGCCACATACAAAGCTGAATTCCTCTCGCATTACTACCGGGGAAGACTGCGGCCGCCCGCGGCGTACGCGATGGGATGGATCTACTGGTGGGCGCGCGCGTCGCGCATCGCGCCCGGCCTGGCCAATGCCTTCATGCGTTTGCCGCTGGTGAAGACGCTCGGCGGCATCGCGAAAGAGCGGCGGATGCCGCAATTCGCGAAACAGACGTTCGTCGAGCAATTCAAGAAGCGTGGAGGACAGGCGATCTCGCCTGTCCTCCACCGTAAACGCGTCCTGCTGTGGCCCGACACGTTCAACAACTACTTTCTGCCGCGAACCGCGATGGCGGCAGCCGAAGTCCTCGAGAACGCCGGCTACGAAGTCGTGCTGCCGCGACAACCACTCTGCTGCGGACGACCTCTTTACGACTGGGGCTTCCTCGGCATGGCGAAGCGGCTGTTGCGGCAGACGTTGACGGCTCTCCGCGCGGAGCTCGATGAAGGATTGCCGGTGATCGGTCTCGAGCCGAGCTGCGTGTCAGTTTTCCGCGACGAGCTGTTGAATCTCTTTCCGCGCGACGAGTACGCGAAGAAACTCGCTCGTTCGACGATGACGTTGTCGGAGTTCATCCAGAGCGAGCCCGGATTCGCGGTGCCTTCGCTGAAGAGAAAAGCCCTGGTGCAGGCGCACTGTCATCACAAGTCGGTCATGCGATTCGACGCAGAGGATGCCGTGCTGCGAAAGATCGGCCTCGATGTCGAGCATCCCGACTCGGGCTGCTGCGGCATGGCCGGCGCGTTCGGATTTGAGCGGGAGCACTACGACGTCGCGATGCGCGTCGGTGAGCGCGTGATCCTGCCGGCCGTTCGAGAGGCGTCGAGCGATACGCTGATCATCGCGAACGGATTCAGTTGCCGGGAGCAGATCGCGCAGGCAACGGGCCGCGATCCTCTTCATCTCGCCGAGGTGCTGAGGATGGGGATGGACTGAGGAGTCACGCTCCTCAGTCCAATCACTTCTAGATTTCGTCGCGGCTCGAGAACGGACCGTCGTTCTGCTTGTCGCCCGAGCGCTCGCTGCTCGGCTCGTTCCGTGAACCGGAGCTGTTGCGATCCGACGCCGTGAATGCGGATCGCTGCGGACCGGCGTTGCGGTTGCCGGTTTCGAAACCGCTTCGCTCGCTCGAACGGTCGAATGACTGATTGCTGGCGCTGCGCGACGGTTCATTCGTGGTGGAACCGGGACCCTGCGAAGCGCGAGCACGTGCTCCGCGGCTGTGACCACCTTCACGGCCGATGGTCGACATATGCGCTCTGTCGCGGCTGACGGCTTCGCCGCCCTTGCGGCCGGCGACGCGGGCCTCGTCCGATGTGAATTCGTGAGCGGTGCCTTTGGCGTGTGCCGCCCTTCCGCCTTTGCTTGCAATCTCACGCTGTTTCGACGCGTCCATCGACGCAAAACCGCGCTTGCTCGTGTTGGCCATGTTGTCTCCTTAGGACGTCAAAATGAGAACTGCGAGAATGCACCTGCGTGAGGCACTCTGAAAGGCTTCATGAAATGTGCCAGTGAGTGCAAAGAATCACTCGGATTTGCGCGGCGTTGAACGACTCACGCTCAAGGACATCTCTTGCTCGAGGGGCGCGCGTTTCGAGGAATCGAACGGCGATGAGGGGTCCGGCGTATGGCGGAGAGAGAGGGATTCGAACCCTCGGTAGAGCTTTAGGCCCTACGGCGGTTTAGCAAACCGCTGGTTTCAGCCACTCACCCATCTCTCCGTGGCCTGGACGCGGACTGCCAGAAGGCGCAGCGCGCGGATTGTATTTCAGCTTGGCGCGAAGTCGGTCGTTCTCTTTGCGAAACGCCGGTGCCATAGCCAGAACGCGAACACCGCGAGCAACATGACCGCGTCGTAGACCAGGATCCCTTCGACGCCTGTGTTGTGCGGATGTTGCTGGTCAACGACCTTCCACAGGCCCGGCGATCCCTTCAGTCCAAGAGCCCAGTGACCGAGGTTCCAGGCCGCGTGAATTCCGATGGGCATCGCGAGACCGCGCGTTGCAATCGCAGCCATCCCGAAAAGCAATGATCCGACGCCGGAGCCGAGGAACGCGTCGATCCATGTCGCGCCGGCGAGCTTGTGCTCGAGCGCAAATATGACGGCGATGAAAAGCTGCGCTGTCCACAGACCGAATCGACGATCCAGAAGGCGCAGCGGATAGCCCCGAAACGCCAGCTCCTCACGACACGCGAGGGACAGATACGCGAGCAGCGCAATCGCGATCGAGCGAGGATTGACGTCATTCGCCCGGATCCAGTGCACCTGACCGGCAGCGAGCGAAATCCCGGCCCACGCCGCGATGATCATTGAGCCGATCAGAAACCCGAGCGCGAGCCTGGCGAGACTTCCCGCATTCAGCCGTGCACCGACATCGGTGAGACGCAGACCTTCCCATCGAACGAAGATCGCGGTCAACGCAAACGTCGCGATACTCGTGACCGTGCCGAGAAACAGCTCGAACTGATGGCCCGGAAATCTTCCCGCGACTGGCGCGGTGAACGCCAACACTGCCGCGCACGCGATCAGGAACAGGAGGACTCGGGCGACCGAGAGAAAGCTGGCGGAGGAGGTGGGATTCGAACCCACGGTACGGTTACCCGTACGGCGGTTTTCAAGACCGCTGCTTTCAACCACTCAGCCACTCCTCCGCGAGGAAACCAGAAAGCAGAGAGCGGCGCACAGAAATTTCTGTTCAGCGCTCTACGGAAGCAAATTCACGTCGAGCGTGATCTTCAAACGAAGGCGGCGATGCTCGCGGATCTCGCTCATGGAAAGGTTGAGCGGAATGCTCACCTCTTTGACGAGTGCTTCACCCGCGCGACGATCGGCGACGGGCGGCGGCGTGGCGATGGACGCGACGGTGCGACGGGAGTCGAGCTGCGGCAGCGAATCGGCGATTCCGGGCGGTAGCGGGATCTCGATCGACGCCATCGGCACTTCGACCTCCAGAGGCGCTTGCGCCTGAGGGCCGCTCGTCGCGAAAAATGAATCGTCGAAGGGTCCTCGCTCGGGTTGTGCCGCGCCGACGAGCTCTGTTGCGACGAGGGGAGCCTGCTCGTTTCCGCCGGCGTTGTCGAGGTCGAACTCCGCTTCGCCGAACGGTGCGGACGGACTGGCCGGTGCCGAGGAGGTCATGGTGTCGTCGCCGTCAGCTTCTTCCCAGACCGATTCGGCAGGCGTTGCTTCTCCGACCGTCGCGTTGAGAATCTGAATCTCGCGATCGAGAGGCTCCGAACCGTCCATACCGTACTTCTTGACCAGATGCGCGATGACGAGGGATGTGATGCCTTTGAGCGTTTCTTCGACTCCGATACCCGTCGTGGCGACGGATTCGTAGTGCGGTGCATTCAACTTGTTCAGACCCTTTTCGATATCGGCGACAGGCATCGCGTTCGGCAGATCGCGCTTGTTGTACTGGATGACGACCGGGATCTCTCTGATGCGAATGCCCTGTCGTTTCAGGTTGTCTTCGAGGTTCTGCAGACTCTCCACATTGGCGTCGAGCGCGACATCCTGGCTGTCGGCGACGAACACGATTCCGTCGGAGCCTTTGAGAACGAGCTGCCGCGTGGAGTTGTAGTAGACCTGCCCGGGCACCGTGTAGAGCTGCAGCTTCGTGCGCATGCCGCGG
>DASVHS010000674.1:0-7996 GCA_036382495.1 Thermoanaerobaculia bacterium
GTACGCGCCGCCGCCGGTGACGAAGCCGTGCAGGTCGAACGTCTCTGCAGGAGCTGCCACGGCCATCGACAGCAGGAGCGCGACGACGCAGGCGGCTCTCATGAATTTGCCGGGATTCTGCCACGAACCAGACGGCTTACAATGGTTTTGCATCGTGCCGACTCGGAACGAACTTCCTCAAACAATCGGTAAGTACGAAGTCATCGAGGTCATCGGACGCGGGGGGATGGGTGTCGTCTACAGCGCGCGCGATCCGTTCATCGATCGCGTGGTCGCGATCAAGACGATCCGCAACGAAGCGGACTGCGACGACGATCAGCTCGGCCGTCTGCGCATGGAAGCGCGTTCGGCGGGCAAACTGCAGCATCCGAACATCGTCACGGTGTTCGACTTCGGCGAGCTCGGCGATCTCTCCTACATCGTGATGGAGTACGTGCAGGGCATCAACCTGTCGCGCGCCGTCGGGAAACGAAAAGCGGTGCCGCTCCCCGACAAGCTCAACATCCTGACGCAGGTCGCGCGCGGGCTGTCGTACGCGCACGAGTGCGGCGTCGTGCATCGCGACATGAAGCCGTCGAACATCTGCATCACGGCGCGCGGTGTCCCGAAAATTCTCGACTTCGGGCTGGCGCGCTTCGATAACACGCGCCTGACGAAGAGCGGATTTCTGAGCGGCACGATCGCGTACATGTCGCCGGAGCGTTTCAGCGGCGAGACCGGTCCGCAGGACGACATCTTCGCCCTCGGCGCCGTCGCGTACGAGTTCCTTACTTATCAGCGCGCATTTCCCGGCGAAACCACCCCCGAGATCATCAGCAAGATCCTCGGCGGGCCGATGCCACGCGGCGTCTCGGAGCTGACCGGGTATCCGCGCGAGCTCGATCTGATCGTGCTTCGCGCCATCGATCGCGATCCGGCCCAGCGTTTTCAAACTGCGGCGGCGTTTGAGCAGGCGCTCGAAAAGTTCACCCGGACGGACGAGTATCAGGATTTCATCAAGGACGAGACGCTCGCCCCGCAGTTCCAGCAGCCCGTCGATTGGAACGACGACAACGTTCTTCCGAACACGAATCCGTATTCGTCTGCTCGCAGTCTCGATGACGTGCCGATGGGCGGCGCACCGACTCTGCAGGTCGCCAGCGACCACAAGTCACCTTCCGGCACGCAGGTCGATGTGCCTGAGGGCGAGCCGACGGTGGCGAAGACGAAGGCCGCGCGCGTCCTGCCGCGCAGCGCAACGCCGCCGACGCGTCCGGCGATCGATCCGCGGGCCGGGGATGGTGTGCCCACGCAGTTGACGCCGGCGGATAAACCGCGGCGCCGCGGCGTGCTCGTGGCGATCGTCATTGCGGCAGCGGTCGCGGTCGGAGTTGGAACGTGGTTGACCCGCCGGCAAACTGAACCCGTCGTCGCGACACCTCCGCGTGTCGTAGTCGCTCCAACACGCGTCCCTCCGACAGAGCAGCCGGACGCGCCGATCGCTCTCGCCTTGCGGCAATCCGAAGTGCAGCTGGAGACGGCGAAGACGCTCGCCGAGCTCGTCGCGCGGCGTCCGCTCACGGCCGAGGACAAGGCGCGCTTCGCTGACGCGAACCGCCGCCTCGATCAGGCGCGAACCCTGGTCGCGCAGAAGGATTACAGCGCGGGTGCCGCGCTCGCGAAGTCGGCCGGCGATACGTTGCGGGAGTTGTTGTCGGCGCCTGCACCCGGGAAACCGTTCGTAGAGCCACAGCGAAAACACGGGCAGCCGACCACCACCGTCGCGCCACCTGTAGTCGCTACGCAGCCCGTGGTCCCGACCACGGCGCCCGTCGTTGTTCAGCCTCCGCCTGTGGTCGTTGCCACGCCACCGCCGCCCGCGCCGCAGAAGCCGAGCCGCGCGGAGCTCGAGCACGAGATCAACGCGTTCATGCACGAGGTTGCCGTCGCGTATCAGGAAAAAGACGTCGCGTTCTTCCGGCAGCGGGCGCTCAACTACTCCGACCAGCTCGCAAATGCGATCCGCAACTCGCCGTCGACGCGCGTCGACATCACCGTGCGCAGCATCCAGTTCAGCGATGACTCGAACGCAAGCGTCACCGCTCGACGAACGGACACGTTCGCGGAAACGGGGATGCCGCCGGGCGTGCAGACGCTCGTCTTCGAGCTGCGGCGGTTGCCCGACGGTTGGAAGATCGTCCGCTTCGCGCGCGCGGGCTGAAGCCAGCGTCGACCAAGTCCCATGTCATCCCGAGCGTGAGCGAGGGACCCGGGCGATGGGAGGCCGGCCTTCCCGCACACCCGGGTCTCTCGCTCACGCTCGAGATGACATGAACTCCAGTCGCTCTTGCCATGAGATCAACTGGCTAGAGCGTTCCCTGAACTCCGATCGTCACCACGGAGCTGGCGCGCACGCCGCGATCGTTCAACGGGAACAGCAGGTTGAACAGAAATGCGCGGTTCTTCGAAAGCTGGTACTTGCCGCCGAACGCGCCGTCGATCTCGGAGCGGCCGATCAGCGTCTGCCCTTCGAGCGCCACCGTCTGGAACAGCTTCGACGCGTTCGGTCGCACGACGCCGAGGACTTCGCCGGCGAGAGTGAGCGTCGGACGGACGGCGTATTCGGAACCGAAGCGGTAGTCGATCGAATTCAACTTCGACTCGCCCCAGTTCGCCTCGTAGCCGACGTTGAGATGCGGTATCAGGTTGCGGATCGTGGTCGACGCGACGAGCGTGACCTTCGTTCGCACTTCGCCCGTTCCGAGAAAGTTCTGCTTGTCGCCCGTCGGCAGCGAGACGTCGGCGAGGACGGCGGTATCGAACGGAGTTGATTTCGGCAGCAGCCGGAACTTCGCGCGTGCGACGATGTCGCCGATGCCGATCGCCGTTCCGGTTCCGTACTGACCGGGCGTCTCGACATTGAGATCGAATTGATGCGGGTCGGGCGGGAGGGAGTTCGGTCCAGGAACGATCACCGCGTCGGTCGCCACCTGCAGATCGTTCCGGATGTAGGGGATGACGATCCCGACATCCATGCGGTCCGACACGCCGTACACCGCCGACATCGTCAGCGCCTGACTTTTCAACCGGAACCTGACGTTGACGTGAATCGTGTCCTGCAGATACGGCGACGCGATGTTCGCGACGCATTCCGGCAGCAGGCAGTGATGCAGCACGAGCTCGATCGAGCTTTTCCCGTTGACCTGATCGAAGTTCGAGAAGCTGTATGTTCCGGAGACGGTGAACGTGCCTTTGCCGGTCGTCGCGCCGCGATCCGCGAGCAACGGCCCGAGGGAACCCTGCACGCGTTCGTAGGTACCGGTCTGCTCGTTGAATTTGTACGAGACCAGACCGACCGCGGACGGGATCGGGAACAGCGGATGCGACTGCAGGACGCGCTGCAGCGTCGTACTGAAATTCTGGAAGTCACCCGATTCGCCGAAGTGCGCCGAGTGCCCGGTGTCCTTCAGCTGGATGCCGTTGCCGCCATACAGGTTGTTGATCAGCTCCGCCAACGTGCTGCCATGCTGAATCGTGACCTGAGCAGAGGCCACCGTGGCAAAAAGGAGCAATGCGAGGGCGGGGGCGAGGGAACGGCGCATGGGGTGCCTCCTGTGTGTGTGGGGGGATTCTAGCTTGCGCGAGGCGCTACAGACGAATTTCGAATTTCGAATTTCGAAGTTCGAATGACGAATTACAGCTTGCTTTGATTCTCAATTCTTCATTCGAACTTCGAACTTCGAAATTCATCCTTCAGATCCCAATCCGCGGATCCCTCCACAGCCCTACTTCTCGCCGCCCGTAGTCGATCGACACCAGGAACTTCGAGAGCAGGCGGTTGCCGACACGCGGCGACGAGACATCGCCGAGCGCGATGTCGACGTTGCCGAAGTCCGTTCCGGCGATGACGACGTGCGCGGCGCGGCGGCCGGCCGCGCTTGCGCCGCGCGGCATGACGATCGTGTCGGGCAGCGCTGTGTCGACGACAACTCGAGTGTCGCGTCCGTCGATCGTTGCGACGACGCTCGGCGCCGCATCGAACCGGTAGATCGCCATGTAGTCCGAGTGGATCCCATCCTTCTGATAAGTCAGCAGTCCGCTGCGGTAGTCGATCGTGACGGCGTACGAGCCCCAGACGTCGGAGCCGATCAGCGCGTCAGCGACACCGTGGAGATCGAGGAGAACCGGCGAGAACGGAATCGTGGCGCGTTCGTTCAGGCGAAGCTCGTACATCGGTTGTCCGATGCGCGCCGCATAGGCCGGATCGACGACGCTCTGCGGGGCGGCCGATGCGAAGAATATCCGGCCGGGCTGACGGTTGACTGTCGTGGACTGCAGGAAGATCAGATTGTTCTGGAGGGTGAACGCGATATTGACCTCGTTCCCCGGCTCCTCATGGCGCCACGGCTCAGACGAGCACGACAAGAACATCAGGCAGGCGAGCGTTGTTAACGCCGCAGGGATTGATTTCGATAACATGCCGGCTTCTTCCGGCGCCCTCTGCAACATAGACGCCGAGCCCGCTCCAGGAGAAAGGATCACAGATGACCACCGCCACTCAATACGACACTCAGATTGCCCGAAGTCTGCCCGATTTCAAAAACGAGGCACTCGTCGACTTCGCCAGACCCGAGAACAAATCCGCCATGGAGGCCGCGCTCAAGAAAGTGAAGGCCGAATTCGGCACCGAGCACCCGCTGGTCATCGGCGGGAAGCGGATCACCGGGCTCAAGACCTTCGACTCCGTCAACCCCTCCCACAAAACCCAGATCCTCGGCAAATTTCAGAAGGGGACGCGGGCGCACGTCGAGCAGGCGATCGAGGCCGCATGGACGGCGTTCGAGAGCTGGCGCAAACAGCCGGCCGCCGTCCGCGCCGGTCTGCTCGTAAAGGCCGCCGAGTTGATGAGAACGCGCAAGCACGAATTCTCCGCGACGATGGTTTACGAAGTCGGCAAGACCTGGGCGGAAGCGGACGCCGATACGGCCGAGGCGATCGATTTCCTCGAGTTTTATGCGAGGGAGGCGTATCGGTGGGGCGGCGAGCATCCGATCACGAAGATCGAGTCGGAAGACAACGATCTCGTGTACATCCCGCTCGGCGTCGGCGCGGTGATTCCGCCGTGGAACTTCCCGCTGGCGATCATGGCCGGCATGACGACCGCCGCGATTGTCACCGGCAACACCGTCGTCATGAAGCCGTCGTCGGACGCGCCGTGGATCGCATTGCGGTTCTTCGAGTTGCTCGAAGAAGCGGGGATGCCGGCCGGTGTCGTCAATTTCCTGAGCGGCTCGGGCGGCGAAGTCGGTGATCCGCTGATTCAGAGCGCGAAGATGCGATTCATCGCGTTCACGGGATCGAAGGAAGTCGGACTGCACATCAATGAGGAAGCGGCGAAGCACAAGAAGGGTCAGCTCTGGATCAAACGCGTGATCGTGGAAATGGGCGGCAAGGACGCGATCATCGTCGACCGCGAGACCGCGAACCTCGACGAAGCGGCGACCGCGGTCGTTGCCTCGGCGTTCGGGTTCCAGGGACAGAAATGCTCGGCGTGCTCGCGCGTGATCATCGACCAGGCGATCTACGATCGAATCGTGCCGATGATCGTCGAGAAGACGAAGAAGCTGAAGATCGGACCGCCGGAAGCGGCGGACTCGCAGATCGGGCCCGTTGTCAATGAGTCGGCGATGAAGAAGATCAAGGAGTACATCGACAAGGGAAGCAAGGAAGGCCAGATCCTCGCCGGCGGAAACGTCGATGCGAAAGAGGGCTACTTCATCGAGCCGACTGTGATCGGTCCCGTCGCGGAAAACGCGACGATCGCGCAGGAGGAGATCTTCGGGCCGGTGCTCGCCGTGATCAAAGCGAAAGACTTCGATGACGCCTTGCGCATTGCGAATGACACGGAGTTCGGACTGACCGGGGCCGTGTTCACCGCGAACGAGGACAAAATCCGCCGCGCGAACGAAGAGTTTTTCGTCGGCAACCTGTACATCAATCGCAAGTGCACCGGCGCGATGGTCGGAGTGCATCCGTTCGGCGGGTTCAACATGTCCGGCACCGACTCCAAAGCCGGCGGCCGCGACTACCTCGGACTGTTTCTGCAGGCGAAAGCGATCTCGAGAAAGATTTGAAAAAGTCGCTGGGTCGCTGGGACGCCGGGTCGCTGGGAGAAACCCCAGCGACCCCGTTTTGCTCTTGTAATTCAATGGTTTAGGCGCTATTGTTCGTTTCGGGACCGGGTACGAGGAAACCTCAGAATTGGCCACCGATGAGACCGACAAAAAGTCGACGATCCGCGAGTATTACGAAGCCCTTTTAATCGCGGTCATCTTCGTCAACTTCGCTCGAATCTTCGTCTTCCAGGCGTTCAAGATCCCGACGGGATCGATGGAGGACAACCTCAAGGTCGGCGACCACATCATCGTCAACAAGTTCATTTACGGACCGGAGCCGGCCAATCCGATGTCGCGTTTCATCCCCATCCGGGACGTGAAACGCGGCGACATCATCGTGTTCCGCTATCCGCTCCAGCCCGACACCGACTACGTGAAGCGCGTCATCGGAATGCCCGGCGACGTCGTTGAGGTCCGCGACAAGAAAGTGGCCGTGAACGGAAAACAGCTCGACGAGCCGTACGTCATTCACGTCGATCCGCAGGTTTACCCGCTGCAGCCCGCGTTGCCGGAACCGTTTCGATCGCGCGACCAGTTCGGTCCTTACACCGTCGCACCCGACTCGTACTTTGCGATGGGCGACAACCGCGATCGCTCCAGCGATTCGCGCTACTGGGGCACGGTGCCGCGATCGATGATCAAAGGGCGCGCGTTCCTCGTCTACTGGTCATTCAAGGGCGAGCCGCCGGCACCGAACAGTCCGTCCACGGAACGCGCCAAGGAATTGCTGAACGTCGTCCTCCACTTCTTCTCGAATACGAGATGGTCGCGGACATTCTTCATCGTCGACAGCAAGTACCACTTCACACCTGAGATCCAGGGCGAGAGTGGCGGTTATGAGTCCGAATGACAAAGACGTCCTCAGCCCTCAGTCCTCGGTCCTCGGTTTAGAACCGGAGAACGAGCCACCACCAGTTGTGGCCGAGGAGGGGCCGGCGCCGGTGGTCGTCGATCGGAGCGATCATCCGATCTCGCGCCGCGAGATTCCGGAGAACGTTCTCAAGGTTCTTTACCGGCTGCATCGCAGCGGGTATCGCGCTTACCTTTGCGGCGGCAGCGTGCGCGACCTGCTCATGAATCGCGAGCCGAAAGACTTTGACATCGCCACGGACGCGCATCCGGCCGAGATCCGGCGGCTGTTCCGCAACAGCAGGATCATCGGCCGGCGTTTTCGCCTGGTGCACGTGATCTTCCAGGGGATGGTCGTCGAAGTCGCGACATTCCGCCGCGAACCGGAGCGTGGAGCAGCGGCGGAGGAGACCGACGACATCCTCGTGACGGACGACAACACGTTCGGCTCGCCGCTGCAGGATGCCCGGCGCCGCGACTTCACGATGAACGGGTTGTTCTACAACATCGCGGACTTTGCGGTGATCGACTACGTCGGCGGTCTCGATGACATCGAAGCGCGCCGCGTGCGCGTGATCGGCGATCCCGATGTGCGCTTCCGCGAGGACCCCGTCCGCATGATGCGCGCGATCGAATTCGCATCGCGCCTCGGCTTCGAGATCGAGCCCGCGACATACGACGCGATCGTTCGTCATCGCGCAGAGATTTTGAAGGCATCGGCACCGCGCGTGTCGGAAGAGATCCTGGAACTGTTGCGCCGGGGATGGTCGCAGGGAGCGTTCCGCCTGATGGTGAGCAGCCGCCTGCTCGAGCCGCTGCTCCCGGAGGTCTACACCGCGGTTGCGAACGACCGCGCGCCGTACTTCTGGAAAATGCTGGAAGTGCTCGACCGCACCGTGCAGTCGGGGCGCAAAGTATCCGATCCCGTTCTGCTGTCAGTCCTGTTGCTGCCGTGGATCATGGAAGAGCTCGAGCGCGAGGAGAAGCGCCGC
>DASVHS010000675.1:0-1531 GCA_036382495.1 Thermoanaerobaculia bacterium
AAGTTCTACATGTTGAACATGTTCCCGTACCCGTCCGGCGACCTCCACGTCGGTCACGGCCGCAACTACATCCTCGGCGACGCGCTCTATCGATTCTTCCGGATGCGCGGAATGGCCGCGCTGAACCCGATGGGATGGGACGCGTTCGGGCTGCCAGCCGAAAACGCAGCGATCAAGCGCGGCATCCATCCACGCACGTGGACGCTCGCGAACATCGAGCGCGAGAAGAAGCAGTTCGAGCAGTGGGGAATCCTTTACGACTGGTCGAAAGAGATCGCGTCGTGTCATCCAGGCTATTACCGCTGGAACCAGTGGCTGTTCCTGCAACTCTACAAGCGAGGCCTCGCGTATCGCGGGACGGCGCCCGTCAACTGGTGTCCGCAGGATCAGACCGTGCTCGCGAACGAGCAGGTCATCGACGGCCGTTGCGAGCGTTGCGGCAGCATCGTCGAGCAGAAAGAGCTCGCGCAGTGGTTCTTCAAGATCACCGACTATGCCGATCGTCTCGACGCCGGCCTCGACAAGCTCGAGCACTGGCCGGAGAAAGTGAAGCTGATGCAGCGGAACTGGATCGGCAGGTCGGTCGGTGCCGACGTCGAGTTCCCGATTCCGACTCTCAAGAAGTCGATCCGCATTTTCACGACGCGGCCGGACACGATCTACGGCGCCACGTTCATGGTGCTCGCGCCCGAGCATCCCGACGTCGCCACGCTCATCGCCGACAATCCCAAACGCACGGAGATCCAGTCGTGGATCGACGGCGTCCGCAACCAGACATCGCTGGAACGCCAGGAGTCGGGCAAGGAAGGACGCTTCACCGGCAAGTACGCAACGAATCCGTTCACGAACGAGCCGATCCCGATCTGGCTCGGCAACTTCGTGCTGATGCAATACGGCACCGGCGCGATCATGGGCGTTCCCGCGCACGACCAGCGCGATTTCGAGTTCGCGAAACAACACGACCTCCCGATCAAAGTCGTGATCCGTCCGAGTGGAGGACAGGCGCCCCCGCCTGTCCGGACAGGCGAGGCGCCTGTCCTCCACGAAGCCTTCACTGTCAAAGACGACTCCGCAGTCGTCATCGATTCGGGCTTAATCAACGGCCTGACTCCCCAGAAAGCCATCGAGAAGATGGGCGAAGAAGTCGAACGCAGAAAAATCGGGAAGAAGACCGTTCGCTACCGCCTGCGCGACTGGCTGATTTCCCGGCAGCGCTACTGGGGAACGCCGATCCCGATGATCTATTGCGATCGTTGTGGGCTCGTGCCGGTCCCGGAAAAAGACCTACCGGTCGAGTTGCCGCTCGACGGCCCCTTCACCGGGCGCGAAGGCAATCCATTGGCGAAGGACACCGCGTTCCTCAACGTGAAGTGTCCACAATGCGGCGGCCCGGCCAGGCGCGAGACCGACACGATGGACACCTTCGTCGACTCATCGTGGTACTACGCGCGATTCATCTCGCCGCGCGATGGGACGAAAATCTTCGACTCGAAACTCGTCGATCGCTGGCTGCCCGTCGATCAGTACATCG
>DASVHS010000676.1:0-5664 GCA_036382495.1 Thermoanaerobaculia bacterium
TCCGTAGCCGGTTACCGGCAACCGGCAACGTTCTTTCAACCATGCTTACCGACGACGAACGAAATCGCTACTCGCGCCACATCCTTCTTCCGCAGATCGGTGAAGAAGGACAGGAGAAGCTCAAGCGCGCCTCGGCTTTGATCGTCGGAGTCGGCGGTCTGGGAAGTCCTGCGGCGATGTACCTCACCGCGGCAGGAATCGGCCGGCTCGGGCTCGTGGATTTCGACACGGTCGACGAATCGAATCTGCAGCGGCAGATCCTGTACGGCGAGTCCGTCATCGGCGAGAGGAAACTCGACGCGGCGTGGAAGCGGCTGCGCGATCTCAATCACAACCTGCGCATCGAGACGTTCAACGATCGTCTGTCGGCGCGCAACGCACTGCCGCTCATGGAGCCCTACGACCTCGTGCTCGACGGCACCGACAACTTTGCGACGCGGTACCTCGTCAACGACGCCTGCGTGATGCTGCGCAAGCCGAACGTCTACGCGTCGATCTATCGATTCGAGGGCCAGGTCTCGGTGTTCGACGCGACGCTGGGTCCGTGCTATCGCTGCCTCTATCCCGATCCACCGCCTCCCAACCTCGTCCCCTCCTGCGCCGAAGGCGGCGTCCTCGGCGTCCTGCCGGGGATCATCGGCACGCTCCAGGCAGCGGAAGCGATCAAGCTGATCACCGGCGCGGGCGAGCCGCTGATCGGACGAATGCTGCTGTACGACGCGCTGACCGCGACATTCCGCTCGCTGCGCGTGCCGAAGAATCCAGATTGCAAACTCTGCGGACCCGATCCCGAGATCCGCGAACTGATCGAGTACGAGGAGTACTGCGAACCCGCAAACAACATGGAAATCACGGTCCGGGAACTTTTCGATCGCCTGCAGCGCGGCGAATCACCGCTGCTGCTCGACGTGCGCGAACCGCACGAGTGGGACATGGGACATCTCAACAACGCAAAGCACATCCCGATGCGGCAGATCCCGCTGCAGGTCGATGCGCTTTCGCGCGACGCGGAGATCATCGTCTACTGCCGCTCCGGCGCACGCAGCGCGAACGTCCAGCAATACATGCTGCAGAACGGATTCAAGAAGGTGAAGAACCTGGCCGGCGGACTTATTGCCTGGTCGCGCGAGGTGGATCCGTCGATGCCGGTTCGGTAGTCATTCCGAGCGTCAGCGAGGAATCTGGGTGGCGGCGTGTTCCGTCGCCCGCCGCCCAGATTCCTCGCCGTCTGCGCGGCTCGGAATGACAGTCGACCCGAACATCACGACGATCGACTTGCCGGACGCGCGTCCGGTCGTCGATCCTTCGATGACCGACACACCGCAGTCGCGAAACATCGGCGAGAGGATGTTGTCGCGATGACCCTTCGATTCCATCCACGCGTCGACGAGCACCTCGGTCGTGTCGAAGCCTGACGCGAGATTCTCGCCGGCATAACGGTATTCGTAGCCGTGCGGGCGCATCCAGACGAACGGCTCCCTGCCGTCCGGCGAGACATGGGCCCAGTAGCCCTGATCCTCCATGTCGTTCACACGATCGTCGGTCGCGTCGTCGAGACGACCGTCTTCGCGCAGCGGAGACAGGCCGAACGTGGCCCGGCGCACGTTCATCTCCGCGACAACAGAAGCGCGGGTGATGTCGGACGCCAGTGCGTGACCGGAGACGAGAAGCGCGACCGCCAGGACCAGAGGCAAGCGCATTTCCGGCTGAAAACGCATCGAGGGGCCCGCGCCTTCCCTACTTTGTGTCCGGCCTCACACGCAGGAAAAACGTGCAGGCTTTCCCCGTCTTCGACTCGACCCAGACCGAGCCGCCATGGGCAAGGGAAAACTCCCGGCACTTGAAGAGACCACGGCCCGTGCGCTCCGGCGCCGTCGGGTTCCAGACGAACGACGGCTCGAAGATGACCTGACGCAGGCTTTCGGGAACAAGTGCGCCGTTGTCCATCACGAAGAAGAGAAGCAGCGGTTTGCCCTTGTGCTCCATCGACCGGAGACCGATGACGACCTGGCCGCTCGCCGGCACGTAGTGCAGCGCGTTGTCCATCAGGATCGCGAGCGACTCGGCCAGACGATCGTGATCCGCGAACCGTATGTTGAGATCGGGAACGTCGACCTGCACCTTGATCCCCTTCGTGTCGGCGTAGGAAACGAAACGATCGGCAACGCGCCGGACGACGTCCGTCACGCCCGGCACAGGGCGCGCTGACGTCGTCCGCTCGTCGATGCCCGGCGCGATCTCGAGCGAGGAAAGGACCTGCTCCACGGTCGTGGCGGTGTCGGCGATCAGCGGATCGGCGTGACGCGAGCTCAAGACCTCGCGCAGCGAGCGCAACGGATTCAGAACGGTCTCGCGTACGTACCCGATGAACGATGCGTGCGACTCGTTCGTCGCGTCGACGTTACGGAAGATCAGGACGGCACCGCCGGCGCCGCCGGACAGCGGAACGAGTGAATAAAGGATGTTGCTCTCGCGGATGCGCATGCCGGCCGACACCGCTACCGACAGATCGCCGATGCGCACGCCGGTCTTCTCTTCGATGAAACGCGCGCTGGCGAGATCGGCTTGCGACGCGTCGAAGAGAGTCTTCGCCGCGTCCGACACGAACTTCACACTCTTATCGGGACCGAGAAGGATGGAGGGGGCACCGGTGGCCACGAGGACGTCGACGACGCTCGTCACCGCGGGCGACGCAGACTCGACCGGGAACGGGACGATGGTCGCCTTGGGGAACGGATCGAGCGCGTGGGCGTGGAGAACAGGTGACCCCCCTGTCTTCGGTTCGCTCTTCGGTTGGACAGGCGAGGGCGCCTGTCCTCCACCAGCTTCCTTCCTGCGCGGTTTGTCGCATTTCTCGCACAGGATTCCTGTCGAGATTTCGCGACCGCACATGAAGCACTTTCGCATCATCAGCCGTAGTCCGGGACCGAAAATCTTACGCCCGAACTGGGATAGAGTCACGCCCGATGAAGAACATCGTCGTGATCGGCGGCGGCACGATGGGAAACGGCATCGCGCACACCGCCGCGGCGAGCGGATTCGAGGTCACGCTCGTCGAGGTGGGGCAGGACCTTCTCGACCGCGCCATGTCGACGATCTCCGCGAACCTCCAGCGCGGCGTCGACAAGGGGAAGATGTCCGCGGACGAGAAACAGGGCGTCCTGAAGCGGATCAGGCCGACGACCGACGTCCAGACGATCAGGGACGCCGACATCGTCATCGAAGCGATCGTCGAGAATCCCGGCGCGAAAACGCAGCTGTTCAAACAGCTCGATGAGATCACCCAACCGAAAACAATCTTAGCTTCTAATACGTCATCAATATCCATCACGAAAATCGCCGCCGTCACGAAGCGGCCGGACAAAGTCATCGGCATGCACTTCATGAATCCGGTCCCGGTGATGACGCTCGTCGAAGTCATTCGCGGCATCGCCACGTCGGATGAAACGTACCGTCACGTCGAAGACCTCGCGAAGAAAATGGGCAAGACCGCCATCGAGGTCAACGATTCGCCCGGATTCATATCGAATCGGGTGTTGATGCCGATGATCAACGAAGCGATCTTTGCGATGTACGAGGGCGTGGCCACGCCGGAGTCGATCGACGGCGTGATGAAGCTGGGGATGAACCACCCCATGGGGCCGCTCGCACTCGCCGACTTTATCGGTCTCGATGTCTGCCTCGCGATCCTGCGAGTCCTCGAAGACGGCTTCGGCGACCCGAAGTACCGTCCCTGCCCCCTGCTCGTCAAAATGGTCGACGCCGGATGGCTCGGAAAGAAGAGTGGCAGAGGGTTTTATCGGTACAAATGACGGCGGGATGACACTTGGCTCGAACGCTGTTCTAATCCGCACATTCATGCTTTGCCAGACCTGTAGTGCCTTCAACGAAGACGACCGCGAGTACTGTTATCGCTGTCAGAACAAGCTGCTCGTCCTGTCGGGTCTGACCGCGTTCGAAGAGGACGAGGTCGAGGATTACGAGGACGAAGGCGATCTCTCGCTCGACGAGCATCTGCTCGAGCGCGTTTCGGCGATCGAAGAGATCGTCAAGCGCTCGGCCGAGACGATCCGCACGCTCGTCGACGCCATCCAGAAGCACGAGCGGGCCATCTTCATCAATCAGACAGGCCTGCTGTCGGTCAAAGAAATCCTCGAAAAGAAGAACCTTCTCTCCAGCGATGAAGTCGTGGAGTTGTGGGAATCGAAGATGGGCGAGCAGATGCTCGCTCTCGAAAAGAAGCAGCGCTTCACCGAACGGAAAGACCGCATCATGTCGCTGTTCCGCGGCGACAAACGCGATCGCTTCCTGCAGCTTCTCGCCGACGCCGAATCGGCGATCGACGCGTTCGATCCCGATCGTGGGATGAAGAACCTCGAAGAAGCATTCAAGCTCGACCGCGACAACTACGAGCTCTCCTTCTTCCTCGGCGAAATGTTTTTCAACGACGGCAATCTCGATCGTGCGAAGTCGTATCTCGAGCGCACCCTCGAAGTGCAGCCCGATCACTTCGACGCCGCAGTGTTCTACGGCGTGCTGTTGCACGAACGTCAGGACCTCAAAGGCGCCGAGCGCTGGCTGCGTCGCGCCATTCAGATCTCACAGGAGTCGTTCCTCCCCTACTTCTCGCTGGGCGCGATTTACGCGCGCAAGGGAAAACTCCTCCGCGCGCAGAAGTTCCTCGAGAAAGCGATCCAGCTCGAAGCGATCCCGCAGGCCTTCTTCCTCCTCGGCACGATCTTCTACGAGAAGGGACAGCTCGAACGCGCGATCCGCTCGTTCCAGGGCGCACTGAAACTCGATCCCGACTACGAAGAAGCGATCTACCACCTCGGCCTCTGCTATCTCGATCGCAACTGGAACCGCAAGGCGATCGAATGCTTCCACGAAGCGCTGGAGCTCAACCCCAACAAGATGGAGTACCAGCAGGCCGTCAACATCTACGAAGGAATCTCCGGTCACGTTCCACTCGACGGTCCGGCCGCGGCCGAGTTCGGCGAGGCCGAGTCGCTCGTCAATCAGGGCAACTACAACGGTGCGCTCGACCACTACCGCCGCGCATCGCAGGAAGAGCCGGAGAACGTCAACATCCTCATGCCGTATGCGCTGCTCTGCTCGCATCTCGACATGAACAGCGAAGCGATCGCCGTGTCGCGACGCATCCTCAAACAGAAGCCGACGGAAGTCGTCGCTGCGGCCGCGTACACGACGCTCGTTGAAGCACTGCGCGCGGAAGGGAACTTCAAGGACGCGAATCGCGCGCTCGAGGAGATGCTGCGCGACTACAACTCGAATTACGCGAAGTCGATCGCGTACTACGAGAAGGCGTACAACCTCGCCGAGATGGAAGAGAACCTCGACGAAGCACTGGAAAGCGCGCAGCTCGCGCTCCGCTACTCACCGAAGGAACTGCGTCAGTTCCCGCTCGCCGCGCTCGGATGGGTTTACTTCAAGCGCCACGACTTCAAGAGCGCCGTCGACTTTCTCACAAAGTCCGCCGACCTCGGGCCCACGTCGACGAACCTCATGCACCTCGGCATGGCCCTGCTGGAGAGCGGCCAGAAAGAGCGCGCCCGCGTCGTCTTCCGCAAGGCCAAGAGCTTCAAAGCCAAGGGTGCCGGCCTCGAAGAGAAGATCCTCGAGCAGGTCCGCTCCACCACCAAG
>DASVHS010000677.1:0-2673 GCA_036382495.1 Thermoanaerobaculia bacterium
GAGCTCCGGGCGCCGACCGTGGTCGCCCTCCTGATGCTTGCCGCGATGACGCTCGTTCAGTGGTTCGGAGTACGGGCCGGCGGCACCGCCCAGACGATCACCAGTGTTCTCAAAGCCCTCGCGTTCCTCATTCTCATCGGCGCCTGCTTCATCCTCGGGTCACAGAATCCTTTCCACACTTCGATGGAGGTGGAGCGGGAGATGCCGCTGATGCTCGGCATCATCCTTTCGATGCAGGCGGTGATCTACACGTACGACGGCTGGTCCGCTCCGATCTATTTCACCGAGGAGATCAAGGATCGCGGGAGGAATGTGCCGCGGGCGATGTTCGGCGGGCTGCTCCTCGTCACGGCCCTCTATCTCCTCGTCAACATCGCATTCGCGTGCGTGGTGCCGCTGCCGACGCTTGCCGGTCAGAACATGGCGGCGGCGACGGTTGCGCAGCACCTCTTCGGCATTCACGGGGACACGGTGCTTCGCCTGATCATGGTCGCATCGCTCGTGAGCGCGGTGAATTCGAACTGCCTCATGGCGCCGCGCGTTCTGTTCGCGATGAGCGACGACGGACTCTTCTGGCGCGGTGCGACCGAGGTGAACAAAGGGGGGACGCCGGATGTCGCGTTGCTGATCAGCAGCGTTCTCGCGGCGGCCTTCATCGTCACCGGGACATTCGAAACCGTCATCGCGAAGCTTGCATTTTTCTTCGTGGCGAATTACACGCTGTCGTTCGTGTCTCTCTTTGTTCTGCGTCGTCGTGAGCCGCAGGCCGACCGGCCGTTTCGTGCGTGGGGACATCCGGTCACTACGGGAATCGCGCTCGTGGCGTCAGTCGCATTTCTGATCGGCGCCGTGATCGTCGACGTCAGGAACAGCCTCTATTCGTTCATCCTCCTCGGCCTGAGCATTCCGATTTTCATTTATGTGAAGCGAATGAACGATCCGGTTGTCGAAGACTGATATGGCGTATTCATTCGATTCGAGACTCGAATTCGCGTCGACGATTCCGTCGACGTTTTACACCGACCCGAATGTGCTCGCGCAGGAGCAGCGGAACGTGTTCGGGACGACGTGGCAGCTCGTCGGACGGGCCGAACAGGTTCGCGAGCCGGGCCAGTACTTCACGGCGGAGATCGCCGGCGAGCCGTTGCTGATCGTCCGCGGCAACGACCGCGAATTGCGCGCGATGTCGAACGTCTGCCGCCACCGCGCCGGTCCCGTCGCGAGAGGGGAGGGGAAGCGTCCCGTTCTTCAGTGCGGCTATCACGGCTGGACGTATTCGCTCGAGGGGCGGCTCGCCGTCACGCCGGAGTTCGATGGCGTCGAATGTTTCGACCGGAAGAACGTCGCGCTGCCGCAATTCCGGATCGCGGAGTGGCATGAACTGCTCTTCGCCACGATCGCGTCGGCGGCTCCGTCTCTCGGCGACTATCTCGGCGATCTCGTGAACGACATGCCCAGGCACGATCACAGCGGCTTCCGCCGCGCGGCGCACAAGAACTGGGAAGTCGGCTGCAACTGGAAGGTGTACGTCGACAACTATCTCGAGGGCTATCACATCCCGATCGTTCATCCGGGATTGTTCAAAGAGCTCGACTATCCGAACTATCGGACCGAGACGCGCAAGAACTATTCGATCCAGTTCGCGCCGACGCGACGCGCGGACCGCATCCGCACGACGTCGCAGGACGCCGAGGTCCGTTACTTCTGGGTTTATCCGAACCTGATGCTCAACGTCTATCCCGACAACTTCTCGACGAACCTCATCGTGCCGCTCAGCGAGAACCGTACGTTGACCGTGTTCGATTGGTTCTTCCGCGATCCGGAAGACGCGAAGACGAAGAGCGACCTCGCGGAGACGATCGCGTTCAGCGACGAGATCCAGCTCGAGGACATCGACATCTGCCAGGCCGTCCAGCGCGGGTTGACGTCATCGACGTACACGACCGGCCGTTACTCGCCGCAGCGCGAGAACGGCGTGCATCACTTCCATGGACTCTATGTGAGAGACATGGGGATGCCTACGGCACATCCGTCGACGCATACGCCGCCGCGTTGAGTGCCTCCGGCATCGTCGTGCTCATGAACCGCTGGGACATGAACGCCAGTTGCTGGGACAGTTGCTGCAACTGATCGACGTTGCGGATCACCTGGCGCTGCAGCGGATGGACAACATCGTGGTGCAGCCTCTCGCGGGCCATTCTCACGTTCATCAGCGAGTGTGCGTCCTTGAGGATGCGCTGGGCCTCGGCCACGGCGCCCTGAAGCTCGCGCGAAAGAGGCGGATCGATATTGCCGCGATGCTGCAGGAACTCTTCGATCACCTTGCCGGCGTCGTCGAATGAGGTCATCGGTTGCGGGTCCTTGAGCTGCTTTTCCGCCTTCGACAGCGCATTCAGGACGGCCGTGTCGTCGCGGACGGCCGAGATGGCCGGCTCGATGAGCCGCTGCACCTCCTGAAGCATTTTGACCGCGTCGCGCAGGTCGCGGGCCGGCGGACCGTATTGCGCGTGTGCGGCAGCTGTGGGGAGGAGGAGGGCCAGGACAAGAAGCGGTCGCGTCATTCGAGTCTCCTTTGGTCTTTTGACGGGATTTTCATCGTTGGGGTTGCAACCGGAGGCCGGGTTGCACAAACTCATGGGCTCACATGATCTCCGCCGAGATCCTCGGATCGAT
>DASVHS010000678.1:0-1660 GCA_036382495.1 Thermoanaerobaculia bacterium
ATCAGCGATGACGGCGCGCCAGCCGTCCGTGCCGAACGTGATGGGCTCGGTCATCGAGCGCGCATCATAGCCTCGCTCGGCTTGTTCCCTAATGCTTGCCGAATCCGCCGCCGAGAACGGGCTTCGCGTTGTTCTGCTGAACGAGCGTGACGCCTTCCGGTCCGCCGACGACGACGAGACGTCCGGCGTTGTCGTGGCCGAGCATCGGAGGCGGCGGAGCCGGCGTCGCGGGCGCGGTCTGCGTCAGCGGATTGTCGGCCTCACCGGTGAGGATCTGCGCGCGAGCCTGCGCGCCGATGAGCGTCGGATCCGCCGCAGTTGCGTCATTGATCTGCCCTTCCGTCACGATCTCCTGTTTCCTGCTGACCGTCGACGTCTGTGCGACACGATTTCCATAGAGACGGCCGTAGTCAGTGGTCTTCGGATGGCGAAGGTTGGCCTCGATCGTGATGCCCGCGAAGATCGCGACGATGACGAGTGCCACCTTCCAGAAGTTCTTGAGTGTCAGAATGCGACGCCGCTGGCGCCGGTCGCGGACCGGAACGAGCACATCTGTCTTGGTCCATCTCATCACGGTTCAGGAGTGCGAACGGGCTGCCAAGTATTAAGTCACATCGTTGGAGTGATTTATGTTGAAAATTGGAATCATCGGACGAGGGTGGGGCGCGCGCGTACAGGAGCCCGCATTTCGAGAAGCGGGATTCGATGTCGCGAAGGTCGCCGGGCGCGCGGAATGGAAGGATGTCGTCGGATCACGCGACATCGATCTGATCACGGTCGTCCTGCCCCCACTCATGCACCGCGAGATCGCGATCGCCGCACTCGAGGCCGGCAAGCACGTCATCAGCGAAAAGCCGACGGCGATGAACGCGGCAGAAGCCGAAGAGCTCGTGGCGGCGGCGAAGCGCCATCCTTCGCAGATCGCGATCATCGATCACGAGTTGCGTTTTCTTCCGGCGTGGCGCGCCGCGCGCGAGCGCATCGGCGAGATCGGTGCGCTGCGTTACGCGGAAGTGCGATACGCGAGTCCGGGCCGCGGTGATCGCAACCGGGAGTGGAACTGGTGGAGCGACGCTGATCAGGGCGGCGGAATCTGGGGCGCCGTCGGCTCCCACTTCCTCGACACCCTCCGCTACCTCGGCTTCGAAGTCGAAGCGGCGCAAGCGACACTCCACACCGCGATCGCGGAACGGCCGTCGGACAAGGGTCCGCGAAGGGTCACGTCGGATGACATCGCCGCGGTGAATCTGCGATTGTCCGGCGGTGCGCTGGCGATGTTGTCGATCGCCGCGGTCGCGTCCGGTCCCGACGAGCCGGCCACGATCACGTTGCACGGCGAATCGGGCGCGATGCGTCTCACCGGCGAGGAACTGTTGCTCGCACATCCGATGAAGCCGTTCGTGCGGATCGCGGGCAACGATCTGCAGCAACGAGTTGGAAATTCACCGGGCGGCGCATTCGGGACGGGAACGTTCCTCCTCGCGCGCGCTGTCCGGCTGGCGATCGAGAACGGCGACCGAGCCGCACTGGCATCCGCGGCGACGTTCGAAGATGGTCTCGCGCAACAGCGCGCGCTCGACGCCGCCAAACGGTCGTCGCAGAACGATGGGCGGTGGGAACGCTTGTCGATATAATCCCGCGCCATCAACAACAACTGAGG
>DASVHS010000679.1:0-10502 GCA_036382495.1 Thermoanaerobaculia bacterium
GGCGGTACGCGAAGTGGGGACGCTGGAAGTATCTGGCCTACTGGTCCGAACTGTGGAACTCGGTGGCCGAGCGTTTGCAGCCGAAATGACTTCGGCGAAATAGTGTACTCCGCTCCGATGTCGCCCTGCATCTTGACCGACGGCGACCGACGCGCGGATAGTGAGACTTGCGTGGACAACAAGATCAAGCAACTGCTGCGAGAGCTCGGATCGGCGATCAACGAGTCGATCTCGAGCTCCGACGACGTGAACCGCCACATCCAGCGGATTCGCGACGAGGGGTACAACCTGTACGTCGTCCTCGACGCGACCATCGGATTGAACAAGCAGGGCGAAGGGGACGACGAAGACGATCGGCCGCCGGCGACGGCGGAGCTGGTCGTGCGCGACCAGAACAAGGACGTGCAGTTCCGCATCAACGTCAGCGATCTCTCGCTGCTGCGCGGACTGGGCATCGACCCGACACGGAAGGTCCGCGGCGCGCGCCGCGTCGAGCCCCTGGCGCAAAACAGTGACGAATGAACCTCTTCCCAACCTCTACGACTTCGCTCCCGCCCGTCTCGAGCAAGTCGTCGGCGACATCGTGTCGCCGGCGTTCCGCGTAAAGCAGATCGCAGAGTGGCTGCACGTCCGCGGCGTCGAGTCGTTCGACGCGATGAGCAACATTCCGAAGGACGTGCGCGCGAAGCTCGCCGAGCATTTCGTGATCGAGATGCCGCAAGTCGTGGAGCGAACGGCACCGGCTGTTGACGGAAGTCAGAAGTATCTGCTCACGCTTCGCGACGGCAATCGCATCGAGTCGGTGTACATGCCGATGCGCGATCGCACGAGTATCTGCCTGTCGTCGCAGGCGGGCTGCGCGGTCGGCTGCACGTTCTGCGTCACTGGATTCTTCGGCGCGGGACGCAATCTGACGCCGTCGGAAATGCTCGGCCAGTTCTTCATCGTGCAGCACGAGAAGGCGATCGCGACCGAGCAGATGAACGTCGTGTTCATGGGGATGGGCGAGCCGTTGCTCAACTTCGAACATCTCGTGACGACGCTCGAGATCCTCTACAAGAACATCGCGCCGAAACGGATCACCGTGTCGACGTCGGGGATCATCCCCGGTCTCGACGATCTGGCCCGGCTCACTCGCCGGCCCAACCTCGCGGTCTCCATCAACGCGCCCGATCGCGAGCGCCGCGAAGAGATCATGCCGATCACGAAGAAATATCCGCTCGATGAATTGATGGCAGCGCTTCGCCGCTTTCCCCTCGAGAAGAATCGCGAGATGACGATCGAATACGTCCTCCTCGCGGGCTACAACGATTCACCCGCGGACGCGCGGGCACTGGCGAGATTGATCCGCGGACTGCCGGCAAAGGTGAACGCGATTCCATTCAACGAGGACGCGAATCTTCCGTCGTGGATGAAGCGTCCGGGCGAGGTTGCGATCGACCGGTTCGCGGACGCGCTGGTGCACGCCGGCGCGCGCGTCACGGTGCGTCGTTCGAAGGGCCGCGAGATCGCCGCCGCGTGCGGGCAGTTGCGCGGGAAGACGGAAGCGCCACGGCATCGGCGTTCACTTCAAGCGAGCGCGAAAACGCGCACCGGCGTGTGAATGGCACCCTTCGGATTCAGCTGGCTCGAGTACAGCGTGACTTTGTCGACGACGAACGGCTCTGACCGATAGTCGCGCAGCGTCCGTTCGAACAAGTCGATCGATGCGGGCGGCCAACTCTCGCGGATGCGCATCAGCGTTAAGTGCGGGCGGAAATCGGCATGGTCGAGCTCAACGCCGCTGTGCCTGACGATGTCGCGCACCACGCGTGCGATTTCATCGAATGGCTCCTCGGGCTCGAGTCCAACCCATCCGACGCGCGCATGCTGTTGATTCGGAAAGAATCCGCGTCCAGTCAGCACTGCTGTGAATTTCGCAACCCCCGAAAAATGCGACTCGAGCGGCGGCGCGAGTTTGTCGATCAGCGATTCATCCTGCTCGCCGAGGAACGCGAACGTCAGGTGTTGCGAGTGCGGACGAACCCAGGACGCCGGCGGAAACTTCGGTTTCATCGCGGCCACGCGATCGTTCAAATCACGCGTGACCGTCTCCGGAAAGGACGTCGCGATGAAGAGGCGCATGCCTATTTCTTGCGATCGGCCTGATGCGTCAGAAACTCCGGCGAGAAAATCTCGCGGATCTTCTCTTCGGGTAACAGCTTGCGTTTGCGGAGAAGCTCGGGGATCGGCGTGCCCGTCTTTGCGGATTCCTTCGCGATCTCCGCCGCCGCCGCGTAGCCGATGATCGGGTTGAGCACCGTCGCCAGCGACGGCGAGCTCACGTAATACGCCTCGGAAACCGCGCGGTCCGCCTCGATGCCGCGAATACTCTTCTCGACGAACACGGGAAGGAAGTTTTTGAGAATCTCCATCGAAAACATGATCTCGAACGCCATGAGCGGCATCATCACGTTCAGCTCGAGCTGTCCGGCCTGCGAGGCGTACGCGATCGCGGTGTCCGCGCCGATGATGTGGAACAGCAGCTGGTTCATGCACTCGAGCATCGACGGGTTCACTTTGCCGGGCATGATCGACGAACCCGGCTGCACCGCCGGCAGAATGATTTCGGCGAGACCGGTCTGTGGTCCGCTGGCGAGCAGACGAAGATCGTTCGTGATGCGCGTGAGCTCGAGCGCGAGATTGCGTAATGCGCCCGAGACCGCGACGACAGGCAGCTGCGACTGCATCGCTTCGCGCAGATCGTCGGTCGCGCGCAGATCGAGACCCGTGAAGTCGCGCAGGTAACGCACGACCGTGAATCGATATCCGACAGGCGTGTTGATTCCCGTTCCCGTCGCCGTTCCGCCGATGCCGAGGACTTCGAGCTCGCGCGCGGAATCACGCAGCAATCGGGTGGAGCGGCGCATCGCTGCCGCATAGGCCTTGAATTCCTGGCCCAGCGTGACAGGTACGGCGTCCTGCAGATGCGTTCGACCGGACTTGATGACGTCGCGGAACGCGTCGCCACGTTCGTCGAGTGCTTCGATCAGGAGATCGAGTTGCGGGAGGAGTTGTTCGAGCAGCAGCAGGGCAGCGATGCGGATCGCGGTCGGGAACACGTCGTTCGTCGACTGCGCCATGTTCACGTGGTCGTTCGGATTGACGGGCTTGTATTCGCCGATCTTGCCGCCGAGCTTCACGTTCGCGAGGTTCGCGATCACTTCGTTGCAGTTCATGTTGAACGAAGTCCCGGCGCCGGCCTGGAACACATCCACGACGAAATGCTTCCGATGTTCTTCTTCGGCACCGAGGATGTCGTCGCATGCAGCAGCGATGGCGGCGGCCATCGTTTCGTCCATCGTTTTGTGTTCCGCGTTTGCCAGGGCCGCGGCTTTCTTCAGATAGACGAACGCGCGGATGAACAGCGGATGCTCGCGCAGGCCGCTGATCGGATAGTTCTCGACGGCGCGTTGTGTCTGCGCGCCGTAAAGCGCGTCGTCAGGAACCTGCACTTCGCCGAGGGTGTCGCGCTCTTTTCGAAAACTCACGGCCGACAGCTTACCGCTGGCGGTCCGACGTCGCGTAAACATGAGCGAACTCAGCGCCGAACAGGAAAATGTTCGCGGACCAGTAGACCCAGACGAGGACGACGATGATCGATCCCGCGGCGCCGAAGCTCGAGCCGACAGACGCAGTGCCCAGATAGATGCTGAGCGCGAACTTGCCGAGGACAAACAGAACCGCCGTGAATGCCGCCGCGATGGCGACGTCGCGCCATTTCACCGCCGCATCCGGCATGAACCGGAACATCAGCGCGAACATCGCCGTGGCGACGGCCACCGACATCATCAATTGAAGAGTCTTCCAGAACAGGTAGCCGCCGACAAAATGATGCGCTGCATACTTGCCGGCATCGGTGATCCCTGCGTCGAACACCAGCGATACGATGACGAGAAGTGTGACGACGACCACCATCGATATCGAGAAGACGCCTTTGACCAGACCTTTTCTCGAGCGCCGCCTGACCTTCCAGATCGTGTTGAGCGCGCCGTGAAGTTCGAAGAAGACGCCCGCCGCTCCGAACAGGAATGCCGTTCCGGCGACGCTGGTGGCGATGATTCCAGCATGCTGTCCCGACGCGCCTTTCACCATCTCCTGGATCGCGGTGCCCGCTGCCGAGCCGGCCACTCCGTTGAGGCCTCCGAGGATCTCCGCCTCCGCGGCGCGTTTGCCGATGATCTTGCCGGCCGCCTTGAGCACGAGCAGGAGTGCCGGCGCGATCGCAAAGATCATGTAATACGCGAGTGCCGCGGCGGATCGCGGCGCGTTGTCCGCGCGAAATGACGTGAACGCCTCCTTGAAGGCGGTCCAGAAGTGATCGAAGCGGAAAGTCAGTCCCAGTGAGCGTCCTTGACGCCGGCTACGTGTTTGAGGACCTCCACTGCGAGATTTTTCTGGTCGTTGCGCAGCGTGCGACCACTCACACTGATGAGGCCCGATACGGAGGCCACGTGGAACCGGCAGCCGTCGAGCGCCGGCTCGCGGTCGAGCGCGAGCTGCCCGCGTGCGGCAATTGCGGCGTCGGTCAGCGGTTGATCGACGACGACGATGAGGTTGGCCACGCGGTCATATCCGAGGACTGTGGCGATCCTTCCCGCATTCGCTGCTTTCTCGGCGTCGCTGGTCGTACCGCGGATGACGACGATTTCGCCGACGCGATAGACGAGAAGCTGCTCGATGTCCACGCCGCAATCGACGAAAGCAGGAGTGAGGTCGAAGTACTTTGTCTGTGCGGAAGCGATTGTCGAAAACGACAGGAACACGACGAGCGATGCAGTGAGGATTCGCATTAAAGGGGATCTCCGGACAGTTCTGCAGCGGATCCGGTGCCACTTCACCGGCGTTTCAGGCCTTGAGTGCCGCAAGTCGCTGCTTCGACTCCTCAAATACTTGCCGGTGCAGCGACTGGCCGTGCGCATCCATCGTCACGATGGCCATGAAATCCTCGACCCACAGATGCCAGATCGCCTCGGGCGATCCGAGGTCCATCCAGTCGACGCCGTCGACGCGTTTGATCGATGCGGCGCAAACCTGCGCGGCGCCGCCGATCGCGTGCAGGTACACGGCGCCGTACTCCTTGCACGCCGCGAGCGTCTTCTCACCCATGCCGCCCTTGCCGATCACGCCGCGGATCTTGTAATCGCGGATGACTTCCCACTGGTACGGCTCTTCACGCGAGCTGGTCGTCGGTCCGGCGGCCTTGCAGACCCACCGATCGCCTTCCTTCACCATCACCGGACCGCAGTGATAAATGATCTGCCCGGCAAGATCGACCGGCGCCTTCACGCCTTCATGAAGACGTTGATGCACGGCGTCACGGCCGGTGTAGAGACGGCCGGTGATGTAGACCGTGTCGCCGACGTGCAGAGAGCGGACGGCTTGTTCGTCGAGGGGGGTATTGAGTTTGACTGTGGCCATAAGAATTTCGAAGTTCGAAGTTCGAATTAAGAATTAAGAAGTGGTTTGATTCTTAGTTCTTCATTCGAAATTCGAACTTCGAAATTCTTTGGTTAGTAAAGCCATCCCGTGGCATTCCCCCCGCGATCCAGCACAACCCCCCTCCGGCGAAATGCCCAGCACATATACGCCACGCTGACGAAGTAAGACGCCGGCAACCGATTCTGTTTCCCGATTTTGCAAGCAAGCAGTGTCGTGACTCCGCCGAATCCCATTGGGCCGATGCCGGACTGGTTCGCTTTTTCGACGACACGCTTTTCGATCTCGGCGAGAACGGGATCGGGACTGACGTCGTCCATCGTGCGGAGGAGTTGTTCCTTTGCGAACGAATAGCTGGTGGCGCGATCGCCGCCGATGCAGACGCCGAGGATTCCGGGGCCGCAGCCTTGTCCCTGCGCCTGGAGGACCGAGTCGAGGATCGCGTTCTCGACGCCTTTGAGATCGCGCCCGCCGTGGTCGGGGTGGGGAAGCGAGTATTGGGCGTTCATGTTTTCGCAGCCGCCGCCTTTGAGCATCAGCTTCACTTCGACGTGGGTCCGTCGCCACTGCTGAAAGTGAAAGACCGGCGAGCCGGGACCGGTGTTGTCGCCCGTGTTCCTGCCGGTCACGCTGTCGACGCTGTTCTGGCGCAGATAGCCGAGTTTCGTCGCGTGACGGACGCCGTCGGTCGCCGTCTCTTCGAACTGCAGCTGGTCGTATCCGACCGGCGTGTGCACATAGAAGAGGATCGTGCCGGTGTCCTGACAGAGCGGCAGCGAGCTTTCGCGCGCGAGACCGATGTTGCAGCCGATCACGTTCAACGCGACGTCGGCGTTCGAGCCTTCGGTCTCGGTCTTGCGGGCTGCGGTGATTGCGTGGACGACGTCGTCGGGCAGTTGGGTGCTCGTGCGGCGGATCAATTCGAGGATCGACTGGAAGAGCGCGGGCTCGGCCGAAACGTCGCGCAGCGGGGCTGTAGCGGTCATACGGCAATTCTAACGTTTAGAATCACGAACATGCTTCCCAACAAGCATCACGATCCGGTCGACGGTTTCCGGTGGCGCAGCCACGAGGTCACGCGCATCGAAGGGTTCAGCGACGCCGTGTTCGGCTTCGCGGTCACGCTGCTCATCGTGTCGCTCGAGGTTCCCCGAACGTCGACGGAGCTTCTCAACACGATGCGTGGCTTCGGCCCGTTCGTGGTCACGTTCCTGATCCTCGCGGGCATGTGGTACATGCAGCACACGTTCTTCCGCCGCTACGGGCTCGAGGATCGCGTGACGGTGGTTCTCAACCTCGTGCTGCTGTTCACGGTCCTCTTCTTCGTTTACCCGCTGAAGTTTCTGTTCACGAGCATGTTCGCGCGGCTGCTGACGAAGGGAACGATCGTCACGGCTCACGGGATCGAGCCGCTCATTCTTCCGGAGCATCGGCCACTCATCTTCATGATTTTTGGCGCGGGCTATACGGCGGTGTTCATGGTGTTCGTCCTGCTGTACCGCCACGCGTACAAGCAGCGCGAAACGCTGGGGCTGAATGAGTTCGAGATTTACGAGACGCGTCACAGCATTCGACGCATGCTTCTGGCGAGCGGCGTGGGGGTGACGTACTTCGCGATCGCGGCCGTCGAGGCGATGCCGCATCGCACGAGCGCCGACAAGCAACATGCTGACACCTTGTCGATCGTGATCGTCGTCATTCTCGCGGTCATCATGGTTGCGATGATGCGCGCCCTGCTCCACCGGCGCCGCGTTTCGCGGGAGTGGAAATCGCGTTCCGCCGCTTCGGCGCCGGAACGGGAATCGCTACCGTAAGCCTGGTGGCGGCCTGCCACTTGTCATCCCTCGCTGTCTTCGCAGCTCAGGATGACTGGGGCGGCGGAATGGAGGGTAAATCTTGCCTGTTACGGAATATGAGTCCAGAAGACTCAATGTGAGGCAAACAGATGAATTTCAATAAGCTTACGGTCAAAGCGCAAGAGGCGATCAGCGACGCGCAGAATCTCGCGCGCGGAGCTGGGAACCCGGAGCTGACGCCCGAGCATCTTCTCCTGGCGCTGTTGCGTCAGGAGGGCGGCATCGTCACGCCGATTCTCAACAAGCTCGGACTGAACCCCGCCACGATCGAAGCGGAAGTCGCCGGTGAGGTTGCGAAGTATTCGAAGGTCGGCGGGGCAGCCGCGGATCCGGGGATCTCGCCGGGATTGCGCAAAGTCTTCGACAAGGCGTTCGAGTCGGCGACGCAGTTCAACGACGAGTACGTATCCACCGAGCATTTCCTGCTCGCCATCGCACAATCGAAAGACACGAGCGCTGCGCGCATTCTGTCGCGTCAGGGAGCGGTTCCTGACGCATTGCTCAAGGCGCTGCAATCGGTTCGCGGCACGCAGCGTGTGACCGACCAGAATCCCGAAGACAAATACCAGGCGCTCGAGAAGTACGGTCGCGATCTGACTGCGCTGGCGCGGCGCGGCAAGCTCGATCCTGTGATCGGTCGCGATGAGGAGATCCGTCGCGTCATCCAGGTTCTCTCGCGGCGCACGAAAAACAATCCTGTCCTGATCGGCGAGCCCGGAGTCGGCAAGACTGCGATCGTCGAGGGACTCGCTCGCCGGATCATGGAGGGCGATGTCCCGGAGGGGCTGAAGAACAAGCGTGTGATTGCGCTCGATCTGGGATCGATGATCGCCGGCGCGAAATATCGCGGCGAGTTCGAGGACCGGCTCAAGGCGGTCATCAAGGAAGTCGAGGAGAGCGAAGGCAACGTGGTCCTGTTCATCGACGAGCTGCACACGCTCGTCGGCGCCGGCGCCTCGGAAGGGGCGATGGACGCGTCGAACATGCTCAAGCCCGCACTCGCTCGTGGTGAATTGCGCGCGATCGGCGCGACGACGCTCAACGAATATCAGAAGCACATCGAAAAGGACGCCGCGCTCGAGCGGCGATTCCAGCCCGTGTACGTCGGCGAGCCGACGGTCGAGGACACGATCGCGATCCTTCGCGGTTTGAAGGAGCGATACGAAGTCCATCACGGCGTGAAGATCCAGGATTCAGCGATCGTTGCCGCGGCCACGCTGTCGCAGCGCTACATCACCGATCGGTTTCTGCCGGACAAAGCGATCGACCTCGTCGATGAAGCCGCGTCGAAACTGCGCATCGAGCTGACATCGATGCCGCAGGAGCTCGACGAGCTCACCCGCCGCCGCACGCAGCTGGAGATCGAGCAGAAGGCGCTGGCGAAGGAAAACAACGCGTTCGCGAATCAGCGCCGCACCGAGATCGAAGCGGAAATCGCGGAGTTGAACGAGAAGATCTCCGGACTGAAGTCGCAGTGGGAAAGCGAAAAAGCCGTCATCACGACGATCACGGATCTCAAGAAGCGGCTCGAGGAGACGCGCGAAGCCGCCAATCGTGCCGAGCGCGAAGGCGATCTCAGCAAAGCGGCGGAACTGAGCTACGGCGCCATCCCGCAACTGCAGCGCGATATCGATGCCGCCTCGGCGAAGCTCGCCGAGATGCAGAAGGGTGGGGCGCTGCTGCGCGAAGAAGTGACCGAGGAGGACATCGCCGAGATCGTCGCGAAGTGGACCGGCGTGCCGGTCACACGCATGCTCGAGTCGGAGATGCAGAAGCTCGTGCGGATGGAGGACAACCTCAAGCAGCGCGTCGTCGGTCAGGAAGAAGCGGTCACCGCCGTCTCGAACGCGGTCCGCCGTTCACGCGCGGGACTCAAGGACCCGAACCGTCCGATCGGATCGTTCATCTTCATGGGGCCGACGGGCGTCGGCAAGACCGAGCTCGCGCGCGCACTCGCGGAGTTTCTCTTCGACGACGAGAACTCGCTCGTGCGCATCGACATGTCCGAGTACATGGAGCGTCACGCCGTTGCTCGTTTGATCGGTGCGCCGCCGGGTTACGTCGGCTATGAAGAAGGCGGCCAGCTGACGGAAGCGATCCGTCGACGTCCGTACGCGGTTGTCCTGTTCGACGAGATCGAAAAGGCGCATCCGGAAGTATTCAACATCATGCTGCAGATCCTCGACGACGGCCGCCTGACCGACTCGAAGGGTCGCGTCGTCAACTTCAAGAACACCGTCATCATCATGACGTCGAACGTCGGCTCGCAATACATTCACGAGTATCAGCAGACGATGAAGACGCCGGCCGAGGACGAGGAGATGCGCCGTAAGGTGGAAGAGGAGCTGCACCGCCACTTCCGGCCGGAGTTCCTCAACCGCATCGACGATGTGATCGTGTTCCACGCGCTCGAGCTCTCGCACATCAAGCGCATCATCGAGATCCAGCTGAAGCGGCTGACGAAGCTGATTTCCGATCGAGGACTCAACCTCGAGATCAGCGACGCGGCGAAGGAGTCCATCGCACGCGAAGGCTACGACCCTTCGTTCGGCGCGCGTCCGCTGAAACGTGCGCTGCAGAAGCTGATCATCGATCCGCTGGCGATGCGCCTCCTCGAAGGAAAGATCAAACCGGGCGACACGGTGTTCGTGAACATGACACCGAAAGGAAAGCTCGAACTTTCACTCGAGCCCGAACCGATGAGCGTGCACTAACTACAGAGCGCAGAGGGCAGGAGAGTTCGTGTTTAGTCTGCGCTCTGCCCACTGCCCTCTGCGAACTGGTTAGTAGGAACCGTTCGCGGACGAGAACATCGTTTCGTAAACTTTTCGCGCCCAGGTCCGTTTTCCGAACTCGACTTTCCCGCCGCTCTCCCGCCTCAACCACTCCTTGAGCGGCAGCGTGAAGCCCGTCTTGCGGCGGTTTCGCACGGCGTCGGGCAGCGGTGAACGCGGCGCGTCCGCCAGGATCTTCTTGCCGCGCTCGCGGCGGCCGACGAGCGCCGGCGCGATCCGTTGCAGCAGATGAGCGTCGACGAGCGGAACGCGCACTTCGAGTGAATGGGCCATGCTCGCCCAGTCCATGTCGCGCAGAATCTGATTGCGAAGGTAGAGCGACGATTCCAGCGCGGCGATGCGCGCGAACGGGTTGCCCGGATCGGGCGTGATG
>DASVHS010000680.1:0-2265 GCA_036382495.1 Thermoanaerobaculia bacterium
TCCCAAAGACCAGGTGTTGTCCGAGGTGCTGCGCCTGCAGGCCAGGACGCTCGATCGCGCGGCGAATGATGTGCAGCGACAGTTCATCCGCAGAACGCTGGACGGATATGCGGAGCTGGCTCATGTTCTCGATCGCGTCCCCGGCCGGAAGCAGGTCATTCTGCTGACGGAAGGCTTCGACGCGAAGTTGATCCACGGCCGGGAGTCGGTCGCGGGCGAGCAGTCGCGCGACGAGCAACGCATGATCGAAGCCGGCGAGGTATGGCGCGTCGATAACGACAACCGGTACGGCGACAGCTACGCCGCCGGCGAGCTCAAAGGGATGACCGAGATGTGCCGCCGCGCCGACGTCGTGTTGCACGCGATCGACATCCGCGGCATTCGGGTCACAGGCGCCGATGTCCGCGATCTGGGACCGAAATCAAACGAGTCGCTGTACCTTCTGACGCACGATACCGGCGGCATGGTGTTCAAAAACGCGAACAGCCTGGAGGACGACTTCCGCCGCCTCCTTCACGCCCAGGAAGTCGTCTACATCCTCGGCTTCGAGGCGCCGTCGAACGACCCCGGCAAGTTTCACGAACTGAAGGTCAAGCTCGTCGACGTGCCGTCGGGCCAGGCGTTCCATCGCGCCGGCTACTTCGAATCGACGCCGGCGTTATCGCCGATGGAGCGCACGCTGACCGCGGCGGAGATCGTCTCCAATCAGATTCCACAGACGGGCATCAAGGTGAACGCGATGGCCACGCCGTTCCCGCGCCGCGACGGACGCGCGCAGGTCCCGGTGATCGTCGAGATCGACGGGCAGTCGATCCTCCGCGCCGCGAAAGGGAATCGAATTCAAAGCGAAGTCTTCATCTACGCGTTCGACGACCAGCACCAGATCCGCGACTTCGTTCATCAACCGCTCGGGCTCGACGTCGACAAACTTCGTCAGCGCCTGCAGCAGCACGGCGTGCGCTTGTACGAGACGCTCATGCTTCCGCCCGGGCGCTACTCGATACGCACGCTGGTTCGCGCCGGCGACCGGTCGCTCTACGGCTACAGCGGCATCAACGTCGACGTCCCGTCATTCGATCAGATTGCGGTGCTCGGAGTGACGGCGGTCGACGAGACGCCGGCGGACTGGGTGCCGGTCAAGCCGCCCGATCGCAATGGCGTTCCCGGCGAGTATCCGTTCACCATCAACGGAGCGATGCTCGTTCCCACGGCAACGCCGGTGCTGCGTCCCGGAGTGTCCACGCGCGTCGCTCTTTACATCGGCCACATGAATGCGTCGCCCGCAAGCGTGGCCGGAGCGGTCGATGGCCGCCAGGCAGTTGTGACGATTGCGTCACGCTCGGCGGGCAACGGAGCGACGAAGCTGCTGCTCGACGTCACGCCACCAGCGCTGCCTCCCGGTGATCATCAGTTGACGCTGCAGATTCCGGAGCTTGCACAGAACGTCGCAGTCATACCGTTCGTGGTTCGCTGATTCAGAGCCCTCAATACATTCAGAGCCCTCTCCCGATTCAGAGCCCTCTCCCGCGTGCGGGAGAGGGTGGCCGAAGGCCGGGTGAGGGTGCAGTTGAAACCCCTCATCCGGCCTCCGGCCACCTTCTCCCCGCGTTGCGGGGCGAAGGCTCTGATGGAGAGGGTGGGCGTGAGATGCTGGAGCGCGTGCGCAAGTACGCGATCGTTGTCGCATTGCTGATCGCCGGTTGCCGTCACCCGGCGTCCGTCGCGCCGTCGAATCAGACACCGGTGATCCTCATCTCGGTCGACACGCTTCGGTCGGATCATCTGCCGGCGTATGGATATCGCGCCGTCCAGACGCCGCACATCGATCGATTCCGCGCCGATTCGATCCTCTTCGATCACGCCTACAGTCACGTGCCGCTCACGTTGCCGTCGCACGCGACGATGCTCACCGGCCGTCTTCCCGCCGACACCGGCATCCGCGACAACCTCGGGTTCCAGTTGTCGGGGAACGTCATCACGCTCGCGTCGCTGCTCAAGCGAAATGGCTATGAGACGGGTGCCGCAGTCTCTGCGTTCGTGCTGCACAGCGAGACCGGCATCAGCCGCGGTTTCGATTTCTACGACGACAACGTCGATATCGATCTACACAGCATGAGCCGCAGTCAGCGCGATGGTGCGGAGACGATTCGACGCGCCGAGAACTGGATCAAACCGCGCGCTGCGAAGCCTTTTTTCTTTTTTCTGCACCTTTACGAACCACACATGCCTTACGAGCCACCGCCACCATTTCCTCAGACGTACGAC
>DASVHS010000681.1:0-1552 GCA_036382495.1 Thermoanaerobaculia bacterium
GAAGTAGTCCGTGGCTCCGCCCTTCGGATTCTTCTTCGCGTCCATGTCCTGAACTTTGACCGATCCCTTTTTGCCCTTCGACTTTGCCATAAGTTGTTTCCTTCCTTGATGCTGCAACACGCTTCGCGTGCGCCGCGGTTCATGCAAATGCCTCGCGATCGCGCGAGGTGCCGAATTGTGTCGAGGACCGTAGATAGAACATGAACGATGCCACGGGACGCAGCGGCCCTAAGCGTCTCAGCAACAGAGCGTTAGCGGAACGCCCATGCGCTCTCAATCGTGCGGCGCGGCCGCAAAAACGAGCATCGTGGCTCTGCTTTGAAGCCATCAGGATGACTCCGGCGGCAGAAGATTCATTGCCGCGAGCTGATAGAGGAGATATGTCGCCTCAGCAACGGCCTTCGGAGCGATACGCGCCTTCAGCGGCGCGATGATCTCGCGCACGGTCTGTTTGCCGTCCGCCTGCCGCAGGATTTCGATGTTCCATTGCGGGACGCGAAGCTCCACTCGCGTCCGCGTTGAGGCACTCGTCAGTGTGACCGTTCGCAGGTTCTGCGGCGCGCTTTTGCCATGCGGCCACCGGACCCGATAGAGGCGCGTTCGCAGAGGCCGCCACTCGAAGATCCGGCGCGGCTCGAGCCAGGGAACCGAGGAAGGCGCGCGGCGCGACACGATGAGCGAGTGAAAACTCGCCGGCTGCAGCGTGTCGGTGAGCTCGGTCATCTCGCGTCTCGAGCGAGGCATTATCCGGAGGTGAAGGTCGTAGTTGAACAGCGCTCGGTTCGCGAAGAACGCGTGATAGCCGCCGAGGAGGTGAAGGTGCGCGCGATCGAGGAATGCTGACCATTCTCCGAGCGGCAGGGAATGGTTCAACGGACCGAAGATGTCACCGGCCAGGAGTACGGCCTCCCGGTCGGCCATCGGCAGCCGTGGATACTCGATCAGGCAATCGAAGATGCGCAGGACATCGCGGACGCGATCGCCGTCCTCGAACTCCTCCGGCGAAATGCCGAAGAGCGGCAACATCCGGCGCGACCGCACGCTCGGATGCGACGCTCCGTTGACGCCGAGAACGAGCGTGCCTGAGGGCGAGAGCGCGCGCTTGAAGTTCCGGAGTACAGCGACGACATCGGGAATGTACGAGAGCACGCCGTGGCACGTGACGAGATCGAAATCGTCGCCCGTCGTTCGGATGAGATTTCGACTGGAAAGGTCGGCGACTTCGAACCGCACGCGGCCGTCGAGCTTCGCTTCCCGGCGCATCTTCTTCGCGGTCCTGATCGAGCGTTCGCTGAAATCGACGGCCACGATCTCGGCGCGCGGGAACCGCCTGGCCAACGTGAATGCCTCGGTGCCGACGCCGCACCCCGCCACGAGAATTCGTGAAGGGTCCAGCCCCTCCGGGTTCTCGCGCAACGCGTCGATCCACTTCAACGCAGGCAGCGTCCACGTCGGCCTCATTCGTGATGAGGGAGGCGGATAGGGCAGGCGTGCGTAGATGTCACGAACGCGCCGTTCGATGCTCATATGTCCCGGTGACGCGCATTTTATT
>DASVHS010000682.1:0-10749 GCA_036382495.1 Thermoanaerobaculia bacterium
CCGGAGTATCTCCGCTCGTGCAATCGCATAGCCAAGGATCGCGTCGACGAGCATCCGCTGCCCGTCGCGCGACAGCAGGATCAGCACTTTCTTCTTCACCTCGCGGATCTCGATGATGTCTTCCCAGCGCATCCAGCGGCCCCGTTTTCCGAACCACGACAGCATGCGGTTCTCGTACATCACGCCGGCGTCGCTGAAGTAGATGTGATCGCCGTACTGCAGGACCATCGCCGCGATGGTGCCGAGGAAGAGGAGGACGAGGCCGATGATGGGGACGATGCGGATGTCGTTCGCGCTCTCGGCCAGGTAGCGGAAAAACAGCGCAGCCGAGGCGAATGCTGCAGCGCAGGAGATCAGTCGCGAAATCGGAGGACGCTCGAAGACGAGGATCTGATTCGTGGACATTTGGATCGCGGAGAGCAGTGTAGAATGCGCCACCCTTCAGAGGGCAGAGCGCAGAGCGCAGATCGCAGGATGACGTTCTTACTACTGCGATCCGCGATCAGCGATCCGCGATCCAATCATGCGCTGGTCACGTTACTTCATCAACACCCTTCGCGAGGTCCCCGCTGACGCCGACGTCATCAGTCAGAAGCTGATGATGCGCGCCGGCATGATCCGCAAAGTCTCGGCGGGCATCTACACCTACCTGCCGCTCGGGCTGCGCTCCATGCAGAAGCTCGAGGCCATCGTCCGCGAGGAGATGACCCGTGCCGGCTCGACCGAGCTGCTGATGCCCGCGATTCAGCCCGCTGAGCTCTGGATCGAATCGGGGCGCTGGCAGAAGTACGGGAAGGAATTGCTGCGCATCAAGGACCGTCACGACCGCGACTTCGTGTTCGGTCCGACGCACGAGGAAGTCATCACCGAGACCGTGCGTGATGCGATCTCGTCGTATCGGCAGCTTCCTGTGAACCTCTATCAGATCCAGACGAAGTTCCGCGACGAAATCCGGCCGCGCTTCGGTCTCATGCGCGGACGCGAGTTCCTCATGAAGGACGCGTACTCGTTTCATACGTCGCGCGAGTCGCTGGATGAAACGTATGACGCAATGCGCGCCGCATACACGCGAGTCTTTCACCGTTGCTCGCTCGACCACGTTCCTGTCGAAGCCGACACCGGCTCGATCGGTGGCTCCGCGTCGCACGAGTTCATGGTGCTCGCTCAATCGGGCGAAGATGCTGTCGTGAGCTGTCCGGTGTGCAAGTACGGCGCGAACATCGAGAAGGCGACGTCGAAATTCTTCATGGACGAACCGGAGCCGGCCGCGATGATCGAGATGGCGCCGATTCATACGCCCGGGACGCAGACGATCGACGACGTCGGCAAGTTCCTCGCTAAGCCGACGTCGCAGCTCGTCAAGACGCTTGTCTTCGAGACCGAGAACGGACCGGTCATGGTCCTCGTCCGCGGCGACCGCGGCGGCAACGAAATCAAAATCAAGAACCACCTCGGCGTCAACATGCTGGAGATGCTCGCCGACACGAAATTCGAAGCGTCGACGGGCGCGCCGATCGGTTATTGCGGTCCCGTCGGCACGAAGTGCAAGCGCGTACTCGCCGATATCTCGCTGAAGTCACGGAAGAACTGGGTGGTCGGCGGGAACACGAAAGACACGCATACGACGGGTGTGAATCCAGGGCGCGACTTTCCCGAGCCGGAGTGGGGCGACTTCACGACCGTGTTCGCAGGCGATCCCTGCCCGCGCTGCGGGAACAAACTCGAGATCTATCGGGGCATCGAAGTCGGTCACATCTTCAAGCTCGGAACGAAGTACTCCGAAGTCATGAACTGCGTTTTTCTCGACGAGAAAGGCGAGCGTCATCCGATGATCATGGGCTGCTACGGCCTCGGCATCGGGCGCACGGTCGCGGCCGCGGTCGAGCAGAGTCACGACGACGACGGCATCATCTGGCCGATGCCGATCGCTCCGTTCGAAGCGGTGGTCACGATCATCGGCAAGGAAGAGAACGTCGTCCGTGCTGCCACTGATGTTTACGAGAAGTTGCTGGCCGCAGGAGTGGATGTACTCCTCGACGACCGCGACGAGCGTCCCGGCGTGAAGTTCAAGGATACGGACCTGATCGGATTCCCGCTCCGCATCGCCGTCGGCGCGAAAAGCCTCGCGAACGGACAGATCGAGTGGAGCCTGCGCAAGGACCGCGCGAAGCAGCTCGGGACGCCGGACGAGGTGGTTGCTCGCGTCGTCGACGAAGCCCGGAAGGCCATGACATGAGCGCGCACAGCCAGTCTCCGCTTAACGCATCGTGTATCCTTCTTTCGACTCGTCCAGTCGGAGGTTTCGATGCGCAAATCTGTTCTTCTGGTCGCGCTGTGCGCGCTCGCTCTGCCGCTTACGGCGCAGAACACCGATATCGAGGCGCTTTCCGGCCTGCAATTCAACTTCGGCAATCCGGGTGCGCGTGCGCTCGGGATGGGCGGAGCGTTCGTCGGTCTCGCGGATGACGCGTCCGCGGCTGAGGCGAATCCGGCCGGCCTGACGATTCTGCGGAAGCCGGAAGTGTCGCTCGAAGCGCGAAACTACGAAGAAGCGCAGCTCTTCACGACGAGCGGCACGTTCCCGACCGTCGTGCGGACGCCGTTCACGCATTACAGCGACCGCGTCGTCGTCACCTTCGCGAGCGCCGTCTATCCGATCAAGAACAAATTCACGTTCGGTATCTACTACCACGAGCCGCTGAAGAATCAGGGCGGCGGCGTCGTGTTCCCGACGTTCAATCAGACGACGGGCAAGCTCGAGACGCAGACTCCGAACTTCTATCTGCCGGCCGCGGGCGGGACTCCGATCAGCCTTGCTGATTGCACTGCCTTGCGGAACTCGACGCACAATCCTGCGGCCTGCCTCGAGTACCGCGTCGACCCGTTCATCTCCGCGCTCGACGTGCGGCAGCGGACGTTCGGTTTCGCCGGCGCGTGGCAGGTCACGCCGACGATCTCTGTCGGCGCGCATGTGCGTTATCAGGTGTTCAAAGAGGGTGCGTTCACGTTTCGCTTCAATCCCGATACGTTCGATGCGAAGAACGTGACGGTCCAGGCCACCGCACGCACGGACGGAACGAGCGTAAACCTGACGCAGGAACACGACATCACGTTCGGCGTCGGTTTCAAATGGGCGCCGTCTGACAAGTTCAGCGTCGGCGGCGTTTACAAACAGGGACCGAAGTTCAACGCGCCGACATTTTTTGCTGGTGCACAGACCAATGGCGAATTTGTGCAGGTCGCGGACACGACGTTCCACGACCCGGACATCGCCGGACTGGGACTCTCCTATCGTCCGATCCCGACGTTGACCGTGAACGCGGACGCGGACTACGTCAAGTACTCGAACCTCGTCGACAACTTCGTCTCTGTTGTCGCGGACGTGACCGATCTCAATCACCCGTTCGTCGCGAAAAACGTGACGGAGCTGCACATTGGTGCCGAATACTTTTTCGCGATGAAGGTGCCGTTCGCGATTCGCGCGGGCTACTGGCGCGACCCCGCGCATTCGGTGACGTGGAACGGACCGCTCACGCGCGCGGATTACGTGGCCGAAGCGCTGCTGTATCCGAAGACCCAGGATCAGAACCACAGGTCGATCGGCGGCGGATTCGCGTGGCCGAAGTTTCAGATCGATTTCGCGTACGACACGTCGAAGTACTACAAGGTCGGATCGCTATCGATGGTCACGCGCTTCTAGCGCTTCGAGCGGAACGTTCATCAGTTCGAACCGCTGCCATCCGCCGAAGTCGAAGTGCCACCACTCGGTTGGAAGCGGCTCGAACCCGTGCCGCTTCATGACGTCCTCGAGCTTCGCACGGTTCGCAAGCGCCAGCGGCGTTGCGGCCATGTAGTCGCGGTGAGCGCGATCGGTGAACTCGTCGTAAGCGCTCGGCATCTCGAGCTCCTGCCCGGTGGTCAGGTCGATCAACGTGAGATCGACCGCTGCGCCGCGGTTGTGCTTTGAACCTTTCGCCGGGTCGGCAACGAAGCCGACATTCTTCGGCGACCACATCTTTTCCGTGATTCCGTAGGGCCGATAAGCGTCGAAGATCTTGAGCCCGAGGTTTTCCTTCGCCAGCTCGTGCTCGACGTCGCGGAGTGCGACGGCCGCCGGGTATCGCGCATACGCCTTTGCGATCGGATAGAGCTGCTCGTGCATGAAATTGTTCGTCGTCGCGTAACGGATGTCGAGGACGATGCCGGGGATAAACGACTGGAGATCGACCAGGCGCTTGTCGGGATCGGCGCGCACTTGCCTCTCGTACGTCGCGGTGTCGGGCACGACCTGCAACCCGTAGCGGTTCGCCGGGATGTGAGGCGCGCTCGCGCAGGCGACGAGTAATACAAGTGCGATCGGGTTGAATGCTCGTTTCATCCCGAATACTGTAGACCGCCTGATGGAGTTCGACATCTTCTTCTCGATCTGCCAGACCGATGTGCACGGATACATTCCGAGCGAGAAGGTGATGTTCGAGAATTTCTTCGTGCAGGTCGAGCTGGCGGACCAGCTCCGCTTCGGGACCGCATGGGTCGCCGAGAGTCACCTGTCGACGGAAGTCCAGAAGATGAATCCGGGCGCAGTCATCCCGCACTTCGTGGGAGAGATCGGACTCAACACCGACATCCTGCAGCTCGCGCATCGCGTGTTCGCGCGGACGAAGCGGATCGGAGTCGGCTCCGCCATCATGAACATCCTTTGCAACGGCGGCCCGATCGCGGCAGCGGAACGGATCAAGACGTTTCTCACGCTGCACGGGCTCGACCCCGAGGAGTCGCGGATCCTGACCATCGGATTCGCGTCGGGACGGTTTCCGTTCATCAATGTCCCATACGGCATCGTGCCGCGCAACGCTGTCGAAGAGGCGGCGTGGCCGGTCGTCAAGAACAAGATCTTCGAGGAGGCGACGGAGATCTTCCTGCGTCTGCTCAAAGGCGAGACTTTGAGTTCGGCGATGGTCACGCTACGCACGTTGAAGCGCTCCGACTTCCGCTCCGACGGCGATTGGCAACGCGTCGTCGCAGCTCATGGATCTGACAATGAAATCCCTGTCGAGCCCCGCTGGCGTTTTCCAAACCTGAAAATCATTCCGCAGGAACCGCGGATGGAACTGTTGCGTCTGTCCATCGGATCGCACGATCCGCAGACGCAGATCTTCGCGAACACGCTCCTTCCTGTCGGCGTCTTCAACCTCTCGATCACTCCGGGCGACGAGATCGGCAAGACGAACGAGCGGATGGCGCAGCACTACCATCCCGATGGCGGAGGCTGGCATCGGCGCCTGATGCCGCGCACGGTGCTTGTTTTCATCAACGATGACCCGGCGCAGGCGGCGGCCGAGGCTCGCGACGCGCTGTCGAACTACTGGCGGGCGCTGGAAGGTACACTCGACGAGGAGAAAGTTCGCCGGGCAACCGACAATGCTCTGATCGGCGACGCGGTCACGATCGAGCGGCAGATGCGCGAGCGTTTTCATCCCGAGGACCGGTTGATGCTGTGGTTCGACTTCAATAATCATGATTCAGAAAGAGTCATGAAAAATATGACTCAATTCATGACACGTGTTGCGCCACGGTTCTCATGAAACGGGTTGCGATCATCGTGATCGCTCTCCTTCTCGCGTCCGTCGTGCTGTTCAAGATCAGCAAATCGCGCACGTTCCAATTCTTCGGCGAGATCGTGCCGCGCGTCGAGACGAATCAGAAAGTGGTCGCGCTGACATTCGATGACGGACCGGCACCGACGGTGCGCGAACTGCTCGATACACTGGCCGCGAAAAACGTCAAGGCGACCTTTTTTCTGATCGGCGCGCAGATCGCGGAGAATCCGGTTGACGCGCGACGCATCGTCGACGGCGGGCATCAGGTCGGCAACCACTCGTGGTCGCACGATCGGATGGTCTTTAAGACGCCGTCGTTCTACGCACGCGAGATTGAGAACACTGACCGGGAGATCCGCAGCATGGGTTATCGCGGCGAGATCGACTTCCGCGCGCCGTACGGCAAGAAGCTCATCGGCCTGCCGTGGTATTTGGCCCGGCATCACCGCAGAGACATCATGTGGGACGTCGCGCCGGAGTCGCTTCCGGAGATCGAAGGCCACACCGATCGCATCGTCGCGTACGTTCTCGAGCACACACGGCCGGGCTCGATCATCCTCCTGCACCCGCAGTATCAGAACCGCGCTCCGGCCCGCGCGGCGGTCGGTCCCATCATTGACGGATTGCGCGCGCGGGGATACACGTTCCTGAAAGTGGATCAGTTGCTCGCCCTTCGCAAATGAACGACGAAAAATCAACGGTCAACTTCGCTCGCCCGATGCCGAACTGGCAACCGCTCGTCGAGTATCGGCGGAACGGTGTTGCGGAGAACACCGTGCATGGCGCGGTCTCGTGGGTCTCCGGCCGCAATCTTCTCTACTCGTTCGGCGGCAACGTCGAGGTTTACGGCCGCTCGATGGTGAAGCCGCTGATGATGAAGGTCTTCGTGAAAGAGTTTGCGAAGACGCTCAACCCTGAGCAGCAGGCGATCTCGGTCGCATCGCACAACGGCGACACCGAGCATGTCCGCGTCGCGCGCTCGATTCTCAAGCAGAGCGAATGGGGACTCATGCAGACGCCGCACGACGTGCCGCTCGTTCAGTTCGGTCGTCAGGTGCGACGTCCGCGGCGCTGGTACCACTGCTGTTCCGGTGAGCACGCCGCGATTCTTCGCGGCTGCAGACTCAAGGGCTGGCAGCGCGTCGGCTATGTCCTGCCGCATCATCCGTTCTTCGTCGAGTATATGGACTATCTCCACGGCGCTCTCGGGCCCGAATGGACCCCCGGAACGATCGCGAAAGATGGATGCGGCCTGCCGACAGTCAGCATGACGGTCACCGATCTCGCGAAACTCTTCGCGAACCTCGTCACCGAGAAAGACCGCGACTGGATCTGGCGGGCGATGATCGACCATCCCGATCTCATCGGCGGTTTCAATCGACTCGACTCGACAATCCTGAAAGCCTGTCACGGCCGCGTCCTTGCCAAAGAAGGCGCCGACGGCCTCCTCGGCCTCGCCATCGAACATCCCGAGTTCCCCGACGGCCTCGGCGTCGTCGTGAAAGTCGCGCACGGCTGGAACCCGCAGGCCACCTGGTACATCGCCCGCTACATCCTCGGCGTGCTCGGGTTCGAATTCCGCAACCCGTACAAACTGCGACGACAGAAAGCATTCATCGTCCCGGAGGTGATCCCGCCGCAATTGCGCGATCGCATGGCTTCGATCGTGCCGTGGGACTCGTGGGATCCCGACATCGATCGATGGGAGTTCGAGCCTTCCGATTTCATCGCCGAGGAGTACCTTGCGCCTCGCTAATTTTATCGGCGGCAAGTTTTGTCCGCCGATCGGCGGCAGCTACTTCGACGATATCGAGCCGGCGACAGCTGAGCGGATCGCCGAGGTGCCCGACAGCGACGAGCGTGACGTCGATGCCGCGGTGCGCGCGGCGCGGAAAGCCTTCGCATCGTGGTCCCGCACACCCATCGCCGATCGCTCGCGGCTTCTGCTGCGACTCGCGGATCTGATCGAACAGAACGGCGAGGAGCTCGCACAACTCGAGTCGCGCGACAGCGGCAAGGCGATCTCGCTCGCACGCAAGCTGGACATCCCGCGCGCCGTCGCGAACTTCCGCTTTTTCGGAACGGCAATTCTGCACTTCGCAAGCGAGGCGCATGTCACTGACGCAACGGCGCTGAACTACACGTTGCGCCAACCGATCGGTGTGGCCGGATTGATCTCACCGTGGAATCTGCCCTTGTATCTGCTGTCGTGGAAAATCGCGCCGGCGATCGCTGCAGGGAACACGTGCATCGCCAAGCCGAGCGAGCTGACGCCGTTGACCGCGAATCGTCTCGCGGAGCTCTCAATCGAGGCGGGCATTCCAGCCGGCGTGATCAACATCGTTCATGGATACGGTCAGAAAGCGGGTCGCGCGCTGACCGCGCACGACGACGTGCCGGTCATCTCGTTCACCGGCGGCACTGTGACCGGCGCGGCGATCGCAGCGAACGCTGCACCGCGATTCAAGAAACTCTCGCTCGAGCTCGGCGGAAAGAATCCAAACCTCATTTTCGCGGACGCTGATCTCGACGATGCGATTGCGACGTCGATCCGCTCGAGCTTCTGGAACCAGGGCGAGATCTGCCTTTGCGGATCGCGAATCTTCGTCGAGCGATCGATTTACGGCCAGTTCGTCGAACGATTCGTTGCTGCGACAAAGAAATTGCGCGTCGGTGATCCTTCCGACGAGACGACGGACGTCGGCGCGCTGATCAGCGAAGCGCACGTCGCGAAGGTTACCGGCTACATCGAGCTGGCCCGGCAGGAAGGCGGCAAGGTCGTGACCGGCGGGAAACGTGTCGATCGCCGTGGATTCTTCGTAGAGCCGACCGTCATCACCGGACTCTCATGCGATTGCCGCGTCCTGCAGGAGGAAATTTTCGGTCCGGTCGTCACGATCACGCCGTTCGATCGCGAAGACGAAGCGATCGCGTTCGCGAACTCGACGCGATATGGTCTGTCGGCAACGCTCTGGACTCGCGATCTGCAGCGCGCGCATCGCGTCGCCGCGGCCATCGATAGCGGTACCGTCTGGATCAATTGCTGGCTGCTGCGCGATCTGCGTGTCCCGTTCGGCGGGATGAAAGAAAGCGGCGTCGGGCGCGAAGGTGGATTCGAGTCGTTGAACTTTTTCACTGAATCCAAGAATGTCTGCGTGAAGCTATGAGCAAAGGTCAGATCGTCGGCGGTCTTCTCGCTCCGCATCCTCCGCACATCGTCTATGGCGAGAATCACTGGCGCAACGAGCCGAAGTCCGAGTGTGGTTGGGAAGTGCTGCGCTGGGGCTACGAGCGCGCGCGCAAACACTTCCTTGCGAAGAAGCCGGACGTGTTGCTCGTGCATTCACCGCACTGGCAGACCATGATCGGCCACCACTTCCTGGGCGTCCCCGAGTTTCACGGTCTTTCGGTCGATCCGATTTTTCCGAACCTGTTCCGCTTTCAGTACGACATCAAAGTCGACGTCGAGCTCGCCGAGATGATCGCCGAGGAGGGCAGGAAGGACGGGTTGATCACTAAGATGATGCGGAACCCGAACTTCCGCGTGGATTACGGGACGATCGTCTCGTGTCACATGATGAATCCGGAGTGGGACATCCCGATCGTCGGCATCTCGTCGAACAATTCGCCGTACTACTTCTCCAACGAGATGGGCCAGGCCCAGATGATCCGCCTCGGGCAGGCGACGAAGCGCGCAATCGAGAAGAGCGGACGCAAAGCGGTGCTGCTCGCGTCGAACACGCTCTCGCATCGTCACTTCACGACCGAGCCGGAGATCCCTGAGGACATGTCGCGCGAGCACGTGTACGAACACTCGGGATATCTGTGGGACATGAAAGTGATTGACCTGATGCGACGCGGCAAGACCCGCGAGCTGGTCGCCATTCTTCCCGAGTTCATGGACCACGCCGTGTCCGAGGTGAAGGCCGGTTCGCTGGCATGGATGTTGTCGGCGCTGGATTTTCCCGACTACCCCGGTGAGCTGTTCGGGTATTGGACCGTCATCGGGACGGGGAACGCGGTGGTGGGGTGGGACCCGGTGTTGCGGGAGAAGGCTACAACGCAAGGGGGACGATGAAGTTCGAAGTTCGAATTTCGAATTAAGAATGAAGAAGCGGTGACCAATTCTTAATTCGTCATTCGAACTTCGAACTTCGAACTTCGAAATTCTGATGATTGAAAAGGCCTACATCGTCCCAGGTCAACCTCACATTCTTCTCGCGCCAGACAAGAATGCTGGTTGGGCTTCGCTTAAGAAAACCTACGAGCAGGTCGGTAAGGAGATCGAAAACTCCGGCGCGGAGCTTCTTCTCGTCTACTCGACGCAGTGGTTGAGCGTGATCGGTCACCTGTTTCAAGTTGATCCCAAGCCGAAGTGGACGCTCGTCGATCAGAACTGGTACGAGTTTGGCGAGATCCCTTACGAGTTTCGCATCGATCCGGCGTTTGGCGAGCTCTATTGCCGCATCTGCCAGGAGCATGGGATGCAGGCGGCGACGGTGAACTACCACGGGTTTCCGATCGACACGGGAACCGTTGTCGCGTTGAAGCTTCTCAATCCGAACAACGCGGTGCCGGCGTCGATCGTCTCCTGCAACATCTACGCGGAGCGCGACGAGAGTCGCAACCTCGGCTTCGCTGCGCGCGCGGCGGTCGAGCGGTACAACAAGAAAACGATCGTCGTGTGCGTGACGAATTTCTCGAACCGCTACGAGGTCGCCGACATCGACATACCGAACGATCGCATCTCATCCGCGAAGGACGACGAGTGGAACCGCAAGCTGCTGGAGATGCTCGGCGAGGGACGTCTCGAGGATGTCGCGCAGGTCGCGCGAGAATTCGCGCGCGAGGCGAATGCGGACATGGGATTCAAGGCGATCTGGTGGCTCGCCGCGCTGATGGGCGAGAACAATCGCTACGACGGGCGCGTCCTCGACTATCAGCCTGTGTGGGGAACCGGCGCGGCGATCGTCGAGCTCACTCCGTCCGACAAGGAGCTCGAGTTCGAGAAGGAGTTCGACGAGGCGCCGGTCGCGTTCGACGTGGCCAGCGGCACGGGGTTGGAGACGCACAACGTGCTCGCCGAGGCGCCGCAGCGCGACGAACAGGAAATCTCCGATGTGGTGATGACGAGCAAAGCGCCGGTGCC
>DASVHS010000683.1:0-10719 GCA_036382495.1 Thermoanaerobaculia bacterium
AGAGGCATTCGAGGGCCGTGAGACTCAGGTGTACGACTACGTCGGCACGTCTGCGCTCGCCCGCGGACTGTTCATCGTCCGCACGACGCCGGGCCGCATTCCTTCGCCTGACATCCGCCGCGTCGAAGCGTATCTCAACGAGGCAGCGAGGACATGGAGCGACCGTCTGCTCGATGCGGTCGTGCAGTCGAAAGGCGAGGAAGCCGGCATCGACCTGCACAAGCGCTACAAGAGAGCATTTCCGATGGCGTATTCGGAGCGCTTCACGGCGCCCGCGGCGTTGTACGACATCCAGCACGTCGAGGACGTCCTCAGCACTGGCAAACTGTTCGTCGACCTGTATCGTCACCGTACCGATCAACGCCAGTTTCACGTGAAGCTGATTCACTCCGGTCCGCCGGTGCCGCTTTCCGACATCATGCCGCGCCTCGAGAACATGGGCGTGAAGGTGCAGTCGGAAGTGCCGTACGAGGTGCAGCCGCTCGGCGCGCCGTTCCCGGTCCGCATTCGCGACTTCAGCCTTTCCGCGGAAGGAATGCAGGACGACCTCCGCGCAGTGAAGCAGAAATTCGAAGAGACGTTCATACGCGTCTGGACCCACGACGCGGAAAGCGACGGGTTCAACCGTCTCGTCCTCGCCGCGGAGCTCGAATGGCACGAGATCGTCGTGCTGCGCGCGTACTGCAAGTACCTGCGCCAGATCGGCGTCACGCTCAGCGAGGCGTACATCCAGCAGACGATGGCGAACAATCCCAACATCGCCCAACTGCTCATCCAGCTCTTCACCACACACTTCGATCCGCTCCTCGGCGCCGCGTCGGTCCGAGGAACGCAGCCGGAGTCGTCGGGGATGACGGGGCGGCATATGGCGGCGATGTCGCTGCGCACGCAGATCGACGATGCGCTCGAGAGCGTCGTCAATCCCGATGAGGACCGCATCCTGCGCATCTACGTGAACCTCATCGAAGCGACGCTGCGCACGAACTACTTCCAGCGCGACGCCAACGGTGAGCGCAAGCCGTACCTCTCGTTCAAGCTCGACTCGACAGCGGTGCGCGACCTGCCGCTGCCGCGGCCGATGTTCGAGATCTTCGTCTACGCGCCGTCGATGGAAGGCATCCATCTGCGCGCCGGCAAAGTCGCTCGCGGAGGCATCCGCTGGTCCGACCGCCGCGAAGACTTCCGCACCGAAATCCTCAGTCTCATGAAGGCGCAGAACGTCAAGAACGTCGTCATCGTGCCGATGGGATCGAAGGGCGGGTTCGTCGTGAAGAATCCGTCGTCCGATCGCGACACGTTCATGCAGGAGGGAATCGAGTGCTACAAAACGCTGCTGCGAGGCATGCTCGACATCACCGACAACCTGCGCGGATCCGATGTCATCCCGCCGCGCGACGTTGTGCGCCGCGATCCCGATGATTCTTATCTCGTCGTCGCTGCCGATAAAGGTACGGCGACGTTCTCCGATATCGCGAACAGCATATCGGCCGAATACGGATTCTGGCTCGGCGACGCGTTCGCCTCAGGCGGCTCGGTCGGTTACGACCACAAGAAGATGGGCATCACCGCGCGGGGCGGATGGGAGGCGGTGAAGCGCCACTTCCGCGAGCTCGGCATCAACACGCAGACGCAGGACCACACGTGCGTCGGCGTCGGCGACATGTCCGGCGACGTCTTCGGCAACGCGCTTCTGCTGTCGGAGCACACGAGACTTCTTGCCGCGTTCAACCACTCTCACATTTTCATCGATCCGAACCCCGATCGGCTCGTCAGCCTGGCCGAGCGACGGCGCATGTTCGATCAGCGTTTGAACTGGAACGGCTACAACGCTTCGCTGCTGTCGAAAGGTGGCGGCGTCTACGAACGTTCGGCGAAGACGATCACGGTTTCGGAAGAAGCGCAGCGGTTGTTCGAGCTTCCCGGCAAAACGGTCGCGCCCGCGGACCTGATGAGAGCGATCCTGCGCACGAAGGCCGACCTGCTCTGGCTCGGCGGCATCGGCACGTACGTGAAGGCGAGCTACGAGGATCAGGCGGCGGCGCGCGATCGCGCGAATGAAGCGCTGCGGGTCAACGCGAACGAGCTCCGCGTCCGCGTCGTCGGCGAAGGCGCCAACCTCGGTTTCACGCAGAAGGGACGAATCGAATACGCGCTCGGCGGTGGCAGGATCAACACCGACGCGATCGACAACTCGGCCGGCGTCGACACGTCGGACCACGAGGTCAACATCAAGATCCTGCTGTACGACGCGATCGAGAACAAAGAGCTTGCCGGCATCGAGGAGCGCAACAAAGTGCTGGCGCAGATGACGGACGAAGTCGCGGCGCTCGTCCTTCGCGACAACTACGAGCAGCCCCAGGCGATCTCGATCACGGGCACGCTGGGCGAGTCCACGCTCGACGAGCAGGCCCGTTTCATGCGCGCGCTCGAGCGCGCCGGCAAGCTCGATCGTGCCATCGAGTATCTGCCCGACGACGAAACGATCGCCGAACGCCATGCCGCGCATCTCGGCCTGACACGACCGGAGCTCGCGATCCTGCTCGCATACAGCAAGATCAATCTGTACCAGGACCTGCTCGCGTCCGACCTGCCGGACGATCCCCTTCTCGTGCAGGATCTGCTGCTCTACTTCCCGCACGAGCTGCGCAAACGGTTCCCGGCCGCGATCGGCCGTCATCGCCTGCGCCGCGAGATCGTCGCGACATACATCACGAACAACATGCTCAACCGCGTCCGGCCGACATTCGTCGCGCAGGCCGTGGAAGACACGGGCAAGCCGGCCAGTGACGTGGCCCGGGCGTTCACGATCATCCGCGATTCCTTCGATCTGCGGACGGTCTGGGCCGAGATCGAGTTACTCGACAACAAATTGCCGGCTGCCGCGCAGATCGAGATGATGATCTCGGTCGGCCGTCTGCTCGAGCGCGCAACGCGATGGCTGCTCCGCAGTCCTTACGAAAAACTCGACATCGCCGCGTACGTGGCCGAGTTTCGTCCGCGCATCGCGTCGCTCGAACAGCGGCTCAGCGACACCCTGCCGCAGGCGGCGCTCGCCGCGGTTCGCGCTCGCGCGACGAGCCTGATCGAGTCCGGCATTCCAGAGCGTCTGGCGACGCGCATCGCCGGACTCGATGTCATGAGCTCGGCCATGGACATCGTCCGCATCGCGCGGACCGATCCGGCGCATTCCGGCGCGGGAATCGATCAGGTAGCCCGGATCTACTTCGGCGTCGGCGCACGCTTCGGTCTCGATCGGCTGCGCCTGGCCGGCGCATCGATCGCGGCGGAAACGCCGTGGCAGAAGGCGGCTGTGGCTGCCGTCGTCGATGACCTGTTCAACTATCAGAGCGTGCTCGCATCGCGCGTGATCGTCGAGTCGAATGGCGCGCGCGGCAGTGCGGATCCGGTGGACGCGTGGCTGGCGTCGCGCGGCCGGGTCGTCGAACGCGTCGACCAGACGATGAACGAAATGCGGACTGCACCCGCCGTCGATCTGGCGATGCTCACGGTCGCGACCCGGCAGTTGCGGGCACTCGCGGAGAGTTAGGTGGATCGCGGATCTGCGATCTAGCTCCCCATGTCATCCCGAGCGTGAGCGAGGGACCCGGGTGGTTGGGAGGCGGGCCTTCCCCCGCCCAGGTCCCTCGCTCACGCTCGGGATGACATGGGGATAGTTTCCAATCCGCCGCATGGCGTGTCCAACGTGCAGGAGGATCTCCATGCACTCGGAAATCAACGTCACTCCACTCGTCGACGTCTGTCTGGTGTTGCTGATCATCTTTATGGTCGTTACGCCGATGATGATCAATGGGATGCCGGTGCACCTGCCGTCGTCAACGACGGCGACGAACGTCGGCCAGGGGCCACTTCAGGTGACGATCAACGCCGACCGCACGCTCTACGTCGGACAAGACGTGATCCGCGCCGAGGACTTGAGTGGGGAGTTGCAGCGGCTACGAGCGAAGTCAAACCGGCCGGTCATCGTCCGCGCGGAAAAATCGCTGCCATACGGAGACGTCGTGAAAGTGCTCGACGCCTGCCGCACGGCGGGTTTCGATGAAGTGGGTCTGGGCACGGAAAGACCTTAAGGTTTGGCTCCCCATGACATGGGGGCTACTTCAGCGCTTCGCCAAGGATCCGCGCGAACGCTTCCGCCGGCGTGTCGCCTACGCGATACTCCTCGGCCGGCATTTCGTAGCGGAAAATCACGCGGCCGTTCTTCGACACACTGGCCTGCGCCGAGCGGCGTTTCTTGCCGCGCCCGATGTGGTCGAGGACGCCGTTGAAGTCGACTGTGGTCTCCGCGCCGTCGGCGATCGTCACGCTCGACACGTCTTTCTTCAGCCGGTCGGTCAGGCCCTTCAGCATCTCCGCGTTGTTCGCGTGAACGGCGATTCGTGTGACGCCCTGAAGTTGCTGTTTCAGATCCGACAGCACGCGTTCGTTCGCATCCGAGTCGCCGCCTTCGACATACGCGCGCACGGGGACCGGCGCCGGCTTTTCGGGCTCCGGCTGCCGAACCGGCTCAGGCTGACGCGGTTTCTCGACGACCGTCGGCGCCTTGCGCACGGGCGGCGGGATCGTCTGCGTGATCGCTTGAGTCGTCGTTGTTGCCGGTTGCGTCAGAACAGGATTCGCGATGGTGATCGGGGCGGGTGAGACCACGTCTACGTTCGTGTGCGCTTGCGCCGGCGCAGGTTGCGGAGTCTGTGCGGAGATCGTCGTCGAGGGCGGCGTTGCATTGTCCTGACGCCGTGGCCGCAAGATGACGACTGCGATCGCAATCGCCGCGACGATGACGATTCCGACGACGATCACGATGGCGCCGAGGCTGCTCGATTCCTGTCGCGGGACGATGGGCCCGGGCATCGGCGTGCGAATCGTGGGTCCGGCATCCTCGGCCGTCGTCCGGACCGTCGACCGATGCAGAGTGTCCCGCGTTTTCGGGAGTGGAGTGACGCGCCAGGTGTCGTCGACGTCGGGCCACTCGGTGTTCATCGTCCGCATCGCCGCCGGGTCCGGCAGCGACTTCTCGACGTCCTCGAGCGCGCTCGCGAACTCCTTCGCGGTTGTGTAACGCTTGTCGCGATCGCGCTCCAGAGCCTTGGCGAGTATGGCCTGCAGTTGTGCGCCGCCCGGAAGATCGGCGGGAAGATCAAGCGGTTTGAACTGCGTATCGCGCGAATGGAGCATCACGTATTCGTGCGGCGACGTGGCCTCGAACGGCGGACGGCCGGTCAGCATCTCGTACAGCACCATGCCCATCGAATAGAGGTCGGCGCGCGCGTCGATCCGCTCGCCTTCCTTCAGAAAGCCGAGGTGTTCCGGTGACGCGTAGCGCAGCTTGCCGACGAAGACGCCGGCACGCGTGCCGCTGTCGGTCGAGTCATCGACTTTGGCGACGCCCATGTCGATCACTCTTACGCGCTCTTCGCCGCCCGCCTCGCGTGTGATCATCAGGTTTTCCGGGCTGATGTCGCGATGAATGATGCCGGCACGGTGAATGGCTTCCAGTCCGTTCAGCGCCTGGATGGTGAGCTGCACCGCGTAGCGCGGCGGAAGCGTTCCGCGCGTGCTGATGCGCTGCGCGAGATTCTCGCCGTCGATGTACTCCCACACCATGTAATGCGATCCGTCCGGAAGTGCGGAAAAGTCGTGCAGCGTGGCCACGTTCGGATGCTGAACCTTCGTCGCCGCCCGGGCCTCGCGCAGGAAGCGCTCGTGTGCATCCGTACTTTCCGAGATCTGGGGGCGGATCACTTTGATCACGCGCGTCGCGCCGAGGAATGTGTGCGTGACTTTGTAGACCTCGCCCATGCCGCCCGTGCCGAGGCGTTCCACGATCTTGTACTTGCCGTCGACGGGCTCGTCCGAGTAGCGGCGGAGAAACTCCGTGACGGGCTCGCCGCAGTGAGGACAGGCTTTGTAATTCCGATCGATCTCAGCCTTACAGCGGATGCAATGCGCGATCGCCATGGAAGCCGCCATGATAGCGAGTTAAACTCCTCTCGCGGAAATGCCGCGTAGGGAGGCGAAGTTGCCTAGACGTCAGTTACCGAAAGCCAAAGGAGTCACCCGCATCGACGAGCCGGGCGGACACGGCGTGGGGTGGTATGCGCGCGTCACGTATCGCGGGAAAACGTGGTCGAAGTATTTTGCCGACGGCGCTCACAAGGGAACGCTGGCGGCGTTCAAGAAGGCGCTGGCGTGGCGGAACGAGAAGGAGAAAGAACTCGGCAAGCCTCGCACCGATCGCGTCTTCTCGGCGAACAAGCCGCGTGGCTCGACGAAAGTTCCCGGCGTCTATCAATCGAAGCAGAGCTACGTCGTCGCGTGGAGTCCGCATCCCGGACTGCTGCGGCGCGAGTTCGTTTCGATCAAGCGGTACGGGCGCGAAGAGGCATTTCGTCGTGCCGTGGAGTTGCGGCGGCGGCACGAGCGCTCGGTTTACGGTCGTGCGGTCAGCTCGGCTTCGAGTGGCTCGAAACGAACCGCGTCACCATCCCGTAAAACCGCTCGCCCTCGGCGTTCGCAATCTCGCAGTGTCCGGCGGTCTCGCTGACGAGCATTTCCTTCGGGACACGCAGCTGTTTGTAGAGCGATACGCCCATCGCGAACGGGATCACCGCGTCCGGTTTTCCGTGCATCACGAGGACCGGCGCGCCCGCGTCGTTGAGCCAGCGCGCAGTCGTGAGTGACTTGCGCGCTGTCCAGCCAAGCGGAATCGGCGCGTAGAGCGCATCGCCGATCTCGCTGAGCGACGGAAACGAGCTCTCGATCACCACGCTGTTCGCGCCGCGAATCTTCGCCGCATACGCCGCGTAAGGCCCGCCCAGCGACTCGCCGTAAACAGAGATATTCGCTGCTTCTGTGTGGCCTGCTTCTGTGTGGTCGCGGGCTTCAGCCCGCGCGTAGTCGTACGCCGCTAATGAATCAATAAAAAGCGCTTCCTCCGTCGGCGTCCCTTCACTCTTCCCATACCCGCGCCAGTCGAACAAGAGAACGGAGACGCCGTGCGCGGCGAGTCTCGATGCGACGGGACCTCGCTCGCCGATGTTGCCGGCGTTGCCGTGAAAGTAGACGAGCATCGGCGCGTTCGCGTCGCGCGCGCGGAACAACCATGCGTTGAGGCGAACACCGTCCGGCGTCGTGATCCATTGCTCTTCGGGTTTGACCGGCAGTGACGATGTGTCCCACGCCCCCTGCGGATACTTCATCGGAAAGAACATCGACGACCGGCGCAGATGCCGCGCGTAGAAGTAGACGGCGATGATGGCGACCACCGCGGCGATGACGATGGTGACGAGGGCCGCCATGATGCGGATCACGCCGACAGTTTTTCCCAGTCCGTCTCGGGCGCGTCCAGCGCGAGCGCCAGTCCGCCATCGGAGCCGACGAACACGGGATCTTCCATGTAGGTCACCTTGCCGCCGCCGACCTGTTTCAGCGCGGCCTCGAGTGCCTGCGGAAGATTGCGGATCAGGCCGCCGCCGCCGGAAAGGATAATGTGATTGCGCACTTTTTCCTGGAACTCCGGCTCAACTCGCGAGAGCAGGTCGAGCATCGTCTCGATCGTCGGCCCGAGAAGCGTGTCGCACGCGGCCTTGATCTCGTTCGTGATGTCGAGCTCCGTAGGGACGCCCTTGACCGGCGCCGTCCCATGCGCGCGTTGCGAGGGTTCGCCCACAAAGCTGAACTTTTCCTTCCACTCGCGCACCATGAAGATCGTGACGTTCGCTTCCGGGTATCGCTCTTCGATCAGTTTCAGGAGATGGGCGTCGATCGAGTCACCGGCGATCGTCAACGTCCGCTGATCCTCCTCGGTCGGGTAGCGACCTTTCATCACGCAGAAGTCGGTCGTGCCGGCGCCGATGTCGATGATCATCGTATTCAGCAGCGCATCGAGTCCGTACGCGACCGCGAACGGCTCCGACACGATCATCAGGCTGTCGACGATGCCCTTCATCGAGTTGCGCAGGTACTGCTTGTTCGTTCGCAGCGCCGCCGCGGGAACTCCGACGACCGCTCGCACGTTCGACACGCGGACTTTTCCGTTGGCGCTGACGCCGACGAGTCCGAGAAGGTGCCGCAGCAACTCGCGCACCGCCTCCACGTCTTTTTCCGAGCCTTCTTTCAGCAGGCCGCGCTCCAGCGGCCGATGCAGGTCGAGCATCGTGCGGTTCGCCACGGCGTCGTGACCGATCAGCACCTGACGCTTGAGGACCTTTTTCGCGACCATGTCGACGGGCCATCCGACGAAACTGTCGACGACGAATCGCTCGCCGTTCGACGCGGAAATCGCGCTTCGTGAAGTACCGAGGTCGATTCCCACGTGGAGAAGCTCGGATGATCCGGCCATGTTCAAGTCCCCTTCTTCTGCGGCGTCTCTGCCGCCCCTGCATACGCATGAATTCCGTGGTAAAGCGCCTCGGCGATCTTCTGCCGGTAATCGGCCTTGCCGAGCATCGCCGCTTCGGATCGGTTCGACATGCAACCGACTTCCGCGAGGATCGCCGGCATGTCCGTCGCGACGAGTACGACGAACGGTGCGCGTTTCACGCCCCAGTTTTCCAGGCCCGGGTCGGCGCTGCGCAATTGACCGAACAGTTGCTGCTGAACTTTTGCGGCGAGTTGCTGCGACTCGTCGCGGCGAGCGTCGGCATAAACGCCGTCGAGCAGTTTGCGAAGGTCGGCCATCGAGTAGCCGGACATGCTGTTCTCGTCTGCGGCGAGTTTCGTCAGCGACGGATCGTTCGTCGGGCCGAGGTAGTAAGTCTCGACGCCGTGCGACGAGGTGTGTTTGACGATCGAGTTGACGTGAATCGACACGAAGATGTCGCTGCGAGATTTGTTCGCCATCTGCGCACGGTCACGCAGCTTGAGCGTTCGATCGTCCGGACGCGTGACCACGACCTCGAATCCGTTTTCTTCGAGGATATGTCGCAGACGGCGGCCGATGTCGAGCGTGATGTCCTTCTCAGCCAATCCGAGCGACGATGCGCCGGGATCGGTGCCGCCGTGACCGGCGTCGAGCACGACTCGACGGACGGCGAGCGGAAACGCCGCTGCCGCAACCCGCTGAAGATGCCGCGTGTCCTCGGTTGTGGCCGGAGCGGGTGGGATGATCGCCGCGCGCGTGACACCGAGCGGAATCGGCGAGGAGCCGTTCGCGACGAAGTACGTCGATCCGGCGAGGCTGAACAGCGCGAGCAGGACCGGCGCACGGCGCAGCCACACGCCGAGCATCCGCTTCGGCTTCCTGAGCGACCGAGGCAGCAGTCCTCGAATCGTGTCGACGTTGTCGGCCACGGCCTGTTCGAGAAGGCGTTGGCGCACTCGTCCGATTCTTTCCGCTCTCATTCCGCTCACCCGATCGTCCGGTTAAGGCGTTAGTTTAACCCGCCATAGAATGCGCAGCGAAGGGAGTCTCCTGAATGGCTGAAAGCAGGGTCTACAAGCTGGTGGAAATCGTGGGAACCTCCGAGAAGGGGTTCGCCGAGGCCGTGGCGACCGGGGTGAAGCGGGCGTCGAAGACGTTGCGCAACCTCGACTGGTTCGAAGTGACCGAGCTGCGAGGACGCGTGGCGAACAATCGCGTGTCGCAGTACCAGGTGAAGTTGAAGGTGGGATTCCGGCTGGACGACAAGTAGGGTTTAGGAGTGCGGCGGCTGTCGCCACCGCACTCCTGGATTCCGTTACTGCGGTTGGACGAAGAGTTTCTCGTCGATCTTCGCGTTCGGCCGGATCTCTGTGTAGTGCACGACGCGAGAGGCGCCGCGGTCGACCGAGTCGAACCGGACGGTGAACGGCAGCTTGAATCCGCCGACGTCGCGGTAGTCGTCAAAGTCCGTCTGCTGCGGGATTCTGCCGACCGGCGCCGGGGTCAGCATGAAACGGCGCAGAAGCAGGCCGCTGCCGGCGTCGAATGAGAGACGCTGCCGGCCGTTCGTTCCGAATGCGGACGTGAGGACCCACACGTCCCTGTCGCCGACTCGATCTTTGCTGACGCGTGTCTCGGCCGGGATCTCGCTGGGCATCGGCAGACGCAGTGCGTCGAGGATCGCTCGCATCCCTTCGAGCTGCATCGGCGGCATCGCATGTGTGCCGCGCGGGTCGCGGGACCAGCCGCCATCGGCCGTCACGACGTTGATCATCTCGCCCTCCGGCATCGTCGTCGCGATCCGCGTCCTGCCTCCGGCGACCACGACGTCGATCGGTGCGCTGCCGCGGGCCATGTCGCGTGTGCCTTTCAGTTCGATCGACGAGACCGCTTTCTGGTCGATGTTCCCGAGTGCCTTCGCGTAGCGGCTGACGATCTCATCGCGCGTCGGCATGACCACTTTTTCCGCCGTCGCGGGTTCCTCAGGCTTCGCTTGCGGCGCGGAGATGGGAAGCACAGGCACGTTGACCGGCTCGGTGCTGCCGCGGTGACAGCTGTTGCAACTGACGACCGTGTTCCCGTGGAAGTACTTCTCGTTCGTGTCCATCACGAGCTTGATCATTTCGCGGGCGGTCTTCTTCTCGTCCTTGTCGTCGCTGGCAAAGTCGCCGACTCCACTGGCGTTGAACACATGGCAGAGATGGCAGTTCACCCCGAGCGAAGCGGACATGAATTGCATGGCCCGGACGAGCTCAGTGGGCGACATCCCTTTCAGGACCTGGACGTTCTTCAGTTCCTGCGGTCCGCCTTGCGGTGGTCGTTGCTGTGGGGAGGGTGGG
>DASVHS010000684.1:0-1993 GCA_036382495.1 Thermoanaerobaculia bacterium
GCATGGGCTTCGGCAAAAACCCGGGCGGACGCGGACGCGGCGTGATTGAACGCACGTTCGCGCCGGAGTTCCGCAATCGCCTCGACGCCTGGATCGCATTCGATCAATTGAGCTTTGCCGTCACCGAGCAGGTGGTCGACAAGTTCATCGACGAGTTGCGCGCGCAGCTGACGCCGAAGAACGTCACGCTCGAGCTCCGCGAAGGCGGACGGGCATGGCTGGCCAAGAACGGTTACGACCGCGCGTTCGGCGCGCGACCGATGGCGCGACTCATTCAGTCGAAGATCAAGGAACCGCTCGTCGACGCGATCCTGTTCGGCAAACTGTCGAGCGGGGGCAGCGTCGTGGTTGACGCAGAGGGAAGCGAGCTGACGCTCGCCTATTGATGCGGCGGCTGGCGATCGCATCTGTCTTCGCGCTCGCCGGCTGCGCATCGCAATCGAATCTTCATCTCGCGCCGTGCAGGATTGCCGACGCACCGGCGCGTTGCGGCACGTTCGATGTTCCCGAGTCGCCGCAGTCTTCGCGCAGGCTCGCGTTGAAAGTGATCGTGCTGCCGGCGACGGAGCGGAACGAGTCGGCGATCTTCCCCTTTGTCGGCGGACCCGGGGTGCCGGCGACACCCGGCGCCGGACTCGAGGTCACTGAGTTCGCCGCGGAACGGCGCCTTCACGATGCGGTGTTCGTCGACGAACGTGGCTCCGGCGGATCGGCGCCACTCGTCTGTCCGTCGGCGATGAAGACTCACGATCATGAGCTCATCGAACAGGATCTGTTTCCGACGGCATTCGTCGCCGACTGCCGTCGCGAGATCGAAGCGTATGCCGATCCGTCGCAATACACGTTCGATCGCTTCGTCGACGACGTTGATACGCTGCGCCAGGCCCTCGGATACGGGCCAATCAACATCGTCGCTATGTCGGCAGGCACGCGCGCGGCGCTGACGCTACTCGCGCGTCACCCGCAGTCGGTCCGCACGATGCTGCTGACCGGTCCCGTCCCGCCGCAGAACCGCATCCCTCTCAACTTCGCCGCCGACTCCCAGCCCGTCCTCGACAGCATCCTCGGAAACCACCGTGATCTAGATGCGGCGCTGGCGTTGCTGCCGGTCGACATTCAGAGCGGCGAGTACACGATTCACATGACGCGCGGCGCGTTTATGGAGTATCTGCGCACGAGGCTCTACACCGCCGAGTCGCGCAGTTCCGTTCCGACGATTGTCAAGAGCGCCGCAAGCGGCGACTGGCAATCGATCGCGCCCGATTTCATCAAGTACCGCCGCAACTTCTACGACGGCGTCGGTGTCTTTCTGTCGATCACGTGCCCGACGGACGTCCGCTACATCCGCGACGAAGAGGCAACTGACTATCGTGTCGCACGTCAGGTCGCCGCCTGCAAACAGTGGACACCCGGCCTCGCTCCTCGGGTTTCTGTCACAACGACGAGCGTGCCGGTATTGATCTTCTCGGGGGGCCTCGATCCAGTAACGCCGATGCGGTGGGCCACGATGCTTGCGCACGACCTTGGACACGCGCGCGTCATAGGGTTCTCCAACGACGGTCACACGGAGTCGGGTCCGTGCGCCGACAAGATCGAAGTGGAGTTCTTCGACGCCGGCTCATTCGGAAAGATCAACGATTACTGCGCGAGCATCACGCCCTGAAATGTCCCGCTTCCCCGACCCCCGCTACGCACGCAGCGACATCGTCGCGGTCGGTGGTGACCTCAACGTGGAGACGTTGCGCGACGCGTATCGGCACGGCATCTTTCCGTGGCCGCACGAGAATCTGCCGTTGCCGTGGTTCTCGCCGCGCCGTCGCGCGGTGATCCTGTTCGATCAACTGCATGTCGGGCGCAGCACGGAGAAGGCGGCGCGATCGGCGCCGTACTCGTTCACGATCGATCGCGCGTTCGAGGACGTCATCGAAGCATGCTCGAAGTCCTCTCGCCCCGATCAGGACGGAACGTGGATCGAGCCGGAGATCATCAACGC
>DASVHS010000685.1:0-4815 GCA_036382495.1 Thermoanaerobaculia bacterium
AAAAGGTCCGCACAACGATCAGGGATCAGGGAGAACGCCATGACGCGAAGCGACCGGGCGGCGTTTCAAGACCGAGCCGCTCGCGCGCGAGGTCGTCCGTCACCCTGCCCTGGTGATCAACGTCGCCGCGGCTGGACGCCGGAAGCGCAAGAGTCTCTGCGGAGGTCTCCCCTATGCTCGTCAAAGAAGTCATGACACCCGCGCCCCACTCTTGCAAACCGACTGACCGGATCGACACGGTCGCGAAATTGATGCTCGATCTCGACTGCGGCTCGATTCCGGTCCTGGAAGGCAGGAGACCCGTCGGCATGATCACCGACCGTGACATCACCTGCCGCGTCGTGGCGACCGGCAAGACGCCGCTGGCGATTCCCGTGAGCGACGTCATGACGAAAAACGTTCACACCATCCGCGACGATGAACAGGTCGAAGCAGCGATCAACCTCATGAAGACGAGACAGGTCCGCCGCGTTCCCGTTCTCGACAGCGAGGGAAAGCTCGTGGGGATCGTCACACCGTCGGATCTCGCTCCGATCTTCGCGTCGACGAATGTCGCCGATTTTCTGCTGTCGGTTTCGTATTGGAACCATCGAACGGCCATTCCGGCCAATTGAGGAGAGCATGAGGAACCGCGGACTCGTGAGTCTCGAAGAGATCGACGATGTTGCAGAGATCCTGACGAAAATCGACGAATGGCGTGAACACGACAAGAGTGTTTTTCCCGACCCCTCGGCGGTCGGGGAAACCTTCCTGGGCAACGGGCCCGCGCAAGAATCTCAGGACGTCCTCGACGATATCGGTCAGGCGGCCGGCATCACCTATGAGGAAGGCGAGCCGCTCCGCATCGGCGAAAAAGATGGACAGCGCGATGCGCACCGGTGGGAGCTCGATCCGGCGTCGGCAGAGGACTACTCCGAACGCTCGCACCAGCGCTCCCCCTCTGCAGAATCGATCCGCAGAATGCGACATCAATACCGCTGAGCGACTCATCACATAACCCTGTGACGTCTGTCGCCTCCGATTCCAGTCCCGCGCGACTAATAATTTCATGGATGCATCACTCGCCCTACGGGTTCGACGTATGGGAAACGTGCACGACATGTCCGTGGCGTACCGAGGAGTTCTTTTGTGCGCTGAGTGACGAGACGCTGACTCTGTTCGAGAGCATCGCGTTTACAAATATCTACCCGTCCGGTTCGACGCTCTACTCCGAAGGAGACAATGCCAGGGCGCTTTACGTCATCTGCAAAGGCGCCGTGAAACTGAGCGTCGCCTCGGGGGATGGAAAGACGCTCATCACGCACATCGCGCATGCCGGCGAAGCCCTTGGACTCAGCAGCGCGTTCGGCGGCCATGAGTACAAGGCCACGGCGGAGACGCTCGAGCCGACACAGGTCAAGGTCATGCGCCGGGAAGAATTCCTGCGCCTCGCCAACAACAATCTCGAGACGAGCCGGCGCGCGTGCCGTCAACTGAGCAACGACTGCGACGCCGCGAATGACCACATTCGAGCGATCGGTCTCTCCCACTCGGCCGCGGAGAAGCTCGCCCACCTGATTCTCACGTGGGCGTCGCAGAACGGCCGGCCGTCGGAGAACGGCACGAAGGTATCTGTCTTAATGACGCATCACGACATCTCGCAACTGATCGGTACATCACGCGAGACGGTGACGCGGCTGCTGAAGGAGTTCCGCGAAAGAGGAATCGTCACGGTAAAGGGAAGCACCGTCACGATCCACAACCGCGCAGCGCTCGAAGCTCTGGTCACGATGTGATGGCGAATATGAGACAACCAATCACCGAGTCATCGCCCGTAGGGCAGATCGCGCGGGTATTTCCGCTGACGATCGCCGTCTTCGAAGAGTTCGACATCGATTATGCGTGCAAAGGCGGGCGGCCTCTTGCCGATGCCGCACGGGCAGCGGGCTTCGAATGCAGCGCCGTCATGGACGCGCTGCAGGCCGTCTGCTCAAAAGGCATCGCCGTTGAGCCGCGGGTCTCGGACCTGGTCCACACGATCGTCACGCAGCATCATCGATTCGAAGACGCGCGATTTCGCGAGCTTGCGGCACGCTTCGAAGCGCCGGAGATCACCAGCGTCGAGGGCGCGCGGATCCGGACGCTGCTCATCGACCTCGCTTCGTCCGTGTCCGCACACATGCTTCGGGAGGAACGGAACCTGTTCCCGCGTCTCGAGGAGCTCGATCTTCATCCTCATCGCGTGCGCGCCGGTTCAGTCAGCCGTCCGCTTCTCAACGAATTCCTCGAACACGACATCGTGCATGAACGGCTGACGAAGATCCGCGAGCTGGCCCTGCGTCTTCGCGCAAGCTCCGAAGCACACGCCGGGCTGCTCGCCGAGCTTGACGATCTGTATCGCGCCGTGCACCGGCACATGCATCTCGAAAACAACGTGCTCATCCCGCGCGTCATCGACCTCGAGAACGAGTTGAAGACGCGGAAGAACGAGATCTCTGCCTGACGATCAGACAACGGCCAGGGCGACGGGCCTGCGGCTGCGCGCGATCGCCTGCCGCACATCGGGATCGCTCACGGTTCTGAAGTCGCCGTACCAGTAACGAATGCCGAAGAACGGTTCCGGTGCGTAAAGGCAGAGGAATGCATCCGCTTCACTCCGCAGCCGGACGCATTCGCGTGGAGACGCAACCGGCACGGCAACGACGACGTGGGCCGCGTGATGACGGTGGATGATCGAGAGTGCGACGTTGATCGTCGCACCGGAATCGATCCCGTCGTCGACGACGATGACGCTCTTTCCGAATACATCGAGCGGCAACCGGTCCTCGCGGTACAGCCGCTGTCGCCGCCGGAGCTCGAGCCATTGCCGCCGAGTCTCGCTCGCGATCGCGGATTGCCTGAGTTGCATCTCACGGTTCGTCACCCGGCCGCGACTTCGTTATTCTTCACGTCGTGACCGACCCGCCACTTCGCGCGGACGAGATCCTCGTCGGCTGCGTCACCGAAGACACGCCCAAATACCTCGGCCAGACGTTGAGGCTCGTGCAGTCGATCCGCTGGTTTGGCGGCGAGCTGGCGCGCGCGCGCGTGATCGTCGGCGCCGTCGAGAGGATCGATCCTCGCGTTCGTCGCGCTCTCGAAGCCCTGGGCGCCGAAATCCGCGTCTTGCCCCGATTCGAGCCGCGCAACGGATCCGCGAACCGGCTGCAGTTGTTCGCCGAGCTGCGCGATGAGAAGGAACAGAACTACCTGATGCTCGACTGCGACACGATCGTGGTGCGCGATCCGCTGCCGATGCTCAGGGGCAACGTCTTCCACGCGAAGATCGCACCGTTCCCGACAGTCACGCACGACGTGTTCGTGCGGCTGTTCGCGCACTTCGGTCTGCCTCTGCCGGCGCGAAGCCACGTCACCGGCTACACCGGTACGCCGACGATTCCTTACTTCAATGCGGGAGTGTTCTCGATCTCCGCAGAGCTGGCCGCGCGGCTCGTTCCGGAGTGGCGGTACTACAACGCGCTTCTGGCCGCGGAGCCTGCGCTCGTCGCACCATGCGAAAAGAATCTTCATCAGGCCGCGCTCGCGATCGCGCTGGCGAAGACCGGCATTCCGGTCGCGGAGACGGGGCCGGAACTGAACTTCCAATTGAACGCGACGCACGTCGCGGCGCCGCCTGGCTACGCCGAGGTCGAGCCGTTCATCATTCATTACCACCATCTCGTCGACGACGCGGGCATGCTGCTCCCGACTCCCTTTCCGCGCGCGCAGGAGCGGATCGAGCGCTTCAACGAGAGGCTGCGCGAGGAGCGCTTGCGCGCCACACGTCTGCCCGAGCGCAAAGCCGTTTCACGCTCATCGCCAAAGCAGATCGCAGTCGTCGGCATGCATCGCTCCGGAACGTCGCTCGTGGCGCGTCTGCTCAGCGCGATGGGGTGCTACGCCGGCGAGGAGCACGACCTCCCGCCGCCGGACATCTTCAATCCGACAGGTTACTGGGAACACCGCGACGTGTGGGCGCTCGACGAAGCGATCCTCGCCGCGCTCGATGCGAGCTGGCTCGAGCCCGCGCGGGCCGATCTCGCACGACTGGACGACAAGACGCGAAAAGAATTCGTGGAACGCGCGCGGGCGATCGTCCGCAGACTCGACGAGAACGGTACATGGATGGTGAAGGATCCGCGCCTGGCACTCGTCTTTCCGATCTGGCGTGAAGCGATGAAGGCACCGATCTGCGTTCTGGTCTGGCGCGAGCCCGCGGGCGTCGCCGCCTCACTTGCTCACCGCGATGGACTCTCGCACGGACTCGGCCTCGCGTTGTGGGAGGAGTACACGCGGGCGATGCTCGCTACGACGACCGGTCTCACCCGTGTCTGCGTGTCGTACGACGACCTCCTCGCGAATCCGATCGAAGGCGCGGCGAAAATCTATCGCGCGCTCGTCGCGGCGGGCGCAGCCGATCTCCGCCTGCCGTCCGACGATGAACTGCGAACGGTGATCGATCCGGCGCTCGATCACCGTGGCGATAACGATGAACAAACGCTCAACGGAGCGCAATCGGCATTGCGCGACGCGTTGCGAAGCGGCGCCGCCCTTCAGTGGAGCAACATTCCGCCGACCCATCCGGAAACGCGCAACCTGCTGATGTCGTTCATGACGATGCAACGCGAGAACGCGACGCTGAAAGAGCGCGCCGGCCAGTCCGACAGTCTGCTCTCAGCTGTGTTCTCGTCGCGCAGCTGGCGCATCGGCTTCGGCCTGACCCGCCTGTGGCGCAGATTTTTTTCATCGCGCGAGGAAACGGCGGTCGACCGCTGGCGGCGGCAACCGCGCTCGGGC
>DASVHS010000686.1:0-8992 GCA_036382495.1 Thermoanaerobaculia bacterium
CGACGTAATACTCGTTCTGTTCGCCGGCTGCTTTGAAGTAAACGCCGGCTGATGCCCCCGCGGACGGAACCTTCGCGGTCACTTTGACGGCCGCTGCCGGTGATGGGCACGAAACCGTCGCGAGCGACGGAGCGCAATTCATGGCCGTCATCGACGGTGAATTCGCAGCCATCATTGCCGGCGCGAAGAGCACCGAAATAATCGTCGTCAGCGCAACGCCTTTCTTGCGCATGTCCATCCCTATCCCTCCCGGGTCGCCAGGAAATTCGGCCCTGATTGTACAACTGAAAGCTTGCGGTGCAACAACGCTACCGCGAAGCGGGGCTGCCGAGGACCAGGCGGCTGTAGTAGTCGACGAGGGGGGTGGAGACGAGCTTGGGGCGCGCGCGCTGCATCAACTGCCTGGCCTCATCCTTACGGCCAGTTTCGTATAAAGCACTGGCAGCATAGAACATGGAGGCCTCTTCGCCCGCGAGGAACGGGTTGACAGCCGCGGACTGGGCGACTGCCACGCGCCAGTTTCTGGTGAGCGCCGCAGCCTCGAGGAGCGCCATGCGGAGGTCGCGGCGCGACGGATCTGCGGCAACCGCCGTTTCGAGAACCTTTGCGGCATCCGCAAAGCGGCCATTGCGCACGAGCGATTTCGAGTTCGCGAGCGCCTGATCGGAACCGGGCTTCGTCATCGGTGGCGCGGCGGTCGTTGTGGGCGGCGCCGACGTTGTCGTTGTCTGCGGCGGACGAACAACCGGCGCGCGCCGGTCTCGAACTGTCGTCAACGCCCCTCTGACATCGGAACGCTCACGTACGGAGTCGGCAAGTTTCGCCGACGCCGTTTCCGCGTCGTTCCATCGCGCTTCCTTGACAAGGCAAACGAGACGATCGCCGGTGAGATCGGACGCTGCGGCGAAGTCGCTTTCAGAAAGCGACGCCATCTGAGTCAACGCTTCACGACAGTCGCCGCGGTGGGCGAGCGCGTGAGTCAGAAGAACGCGAGCCCGCGCGTTGCCGTTGTCGATCGTCAATGCACGCCTCGACCAGAGGATCGTGTCCTGATCGAGCGCGCGCGACGCCGCGTCTGTCGCAGCGGTGAGCGGCCATTCGATATCGCGCGGTGAGCGACGAAAACCCTGATCGAACGCGGCCGCACGCTTATCGGGAATGAGATCGAGAACGCGCGACGCGTCCGATCGGATGAGTCTCGCCAGTGCGGGCAGCGACAGAATCTCGTTCCGAGGAACGCTGCTGAGCAGAAGCGCTTCGAACTTCGAGCGCAACTCGGGCTCGAGCGCAGCCGAGGAGTAAGAACCGAAGCGCCGCTCCACTTCCATGAAGCGGTTCAATGTCACCATGAAGTCGGCGGGCCTGCCCATCGCATTCTGCAACGTCGCGACGCGCACGAGCGCCTCGGAAAGCAGCGCCGGGCGATCGAGAAACCCGAACGCAGCGACGCGAAGCTCGTCCAGCGCCTGCGACTGCCGACCCGCAGCGACGTCGACCTTCGCGAGACGCAGCTGCTGTTCGTAAAAATCTTCCGCGAAGAGGTTCCCGGCGACGGCCAGGGCCAGGATCGTGGCGGTGGCGAAATGAAGCAAACGCCCGGAGTTGTGGCTTCGGAAGAGGGTCATGGGTTGCGCGCCCGCGCACATATCGGTATGGTCCGAGGCGCGCCTCCAATTGAAAAAAACAATTTCACCTCTGGAACCGCGAGCGAGTCTAGCAGATCGCGAGTCCTCCTTTCGCCGCACGAATCTGTTCGCGTTCGTACTTCTCATCGCTTTCATCGCAGCCGCTCCGTTCCCGTACGGAGCGGTCACGCCGGACGCAACGTTCGCGCTGGTCATGGCTGCTTTCGCCATCGGAGCGCTCGCGTTCCTCTCCGCTCCGGCGCGCGTCCGTTTCGGCCACACGATCATTCCGATCTCATTCCTGGCGCTGATCGCCGCGGCCGGCGGATTGCAGATGGTGCCGATGAGTGCCGCGCTGCTTCGCGACGTCGCGCCGCTTTCCGCCCAGGTCTACGCAGACGCAAACCAGATCCTCGGCCTGTTCGGCAGACGAGCGATCACGCCGCGCATCTCAATTGCGCCAAGCGATACCGTGGTCACGATCCTTCTGACGCTCGCGTACGTCGTGCTCTTCGCGGCCGCGGTGATCCTGCTCTCGACGCGTCTTCGCCGCCGTCTGGCGATCGGCGCGCTCCTCGCGTCATCGACTGTCCACGTACTCGTGTCGACGGCCACGACTTCGCCATCGGTCCGCGTGCACGGCACGTTCATCAACCCGAATCACTTCGCGGGGTACCTGCAGATCGGTCTGGCGTTCAGCTTCGGACTTCTGCTGCGCGAGCTTCTGCACAGCCGCGAGCGTGGAGATGGGATCAGGGATCTCGCCGACCGCGTCGAGAAGCGCGCGATTCCACTCGTGGGCCCGGTGCTTCTCTGGGTCGTCATCGCAGCCGGAATCGCACTGACGCGCTCACGCGGCGGAATCCTGGCCGCGCTGATCACGACGATCACGATGCTTGCGCTCGCGACGGTTGGACGTCGCCGCCAGACGCGCCTCGCATTCGCGATCGTGCCGGCGGTTCTGGCCGCGCTGGTTCTCGTCGCGTTCACGACCGGCGAAGCGCCGCTCCTCCGATTCCTCGCTGCCGATCCACGGGATACCGCGTCTGACATGCGGCCGGAGATCTGGCGCGCCTCCCTCCTGGCATGGCACCAATCACCCACCCTTGGCACCGGCCTCGGCGCATTTCGCGAAGCTTTCCGACGCGTGCAGCCGCAATCCGTGGTCGGTCTCGTCGAGCAGGCTCACAACGATTTTCTGCAGATGCTCGTCACCGGCGGCTGGATCGGAGCGGTGCTCGTCACGGGCGCGTTCCTTTCGATGCTCGCGCTTCTTCTGCGCGCCTGGATGCGCCAGGAGCATCGAGAAGAGAGCGCGTTCGCACTCGCCGGAATCGCAGCGCTGATCTCGCTCATGCTGCACGGCCTCGTGGAATTCAACATGTCGATCCCGGCGATTCCGGCGACGCTCGCGATCATGCTCGGCCTGGCGTGGACCGCAGCAACCTACGAGGAGAGACGGCCTTGTCCTCGCGCAGCAGATCCCGTACCGTAGCGGCCACGTGTTCCGGCGCGTCGCCGTCGGTGCCGCCGTAGTATTCGCGGATCGTTCCGCTCTTGTCCGCGACCGCAAACTTCGAGCTGTGCAGGAGTGGGTCGCCGCCCGGACCGGGATCGCCCGCGGCGAGCTTGAATCCGTTGATCGACAAATCGCGGATCGTGTTGCGGTCGCCGGTCAGGAACGTCCAGCGGTCGTCGTTCCGCACGTGCATCGCATAGTCGTGAAGGATCTGCGGCGTGTCGCGCGTCGGATCGACGCTGATCGACACGAAGCGGACCTTCGCGTCCTTCGGGATCTTCGGAGTAAGGCGGCGCATCGACGCGGTCATCATCGGACACGTGCCCGAACAGTTCGTGTAGATGAAGTCGTAGACCGTGACGAAGCCTTTGTTCGCATCGAGCGGGAACGGCTGTCCCTTCTCGTTGATCAAGGCGGCGTTCGGGACCGGGAAGAGTCGCGGAAGATCGGATTCGTGGTGGCAGGCAAACAAAACCAATGTCATTCCGACGCTGAGCGCAGCGAAGCGGAGGGATGACATCAACCCCGCACCGCGAACACGAACAGCAGCATCATCGTGAGCAGGTAGATGTTCGACGACATGAACAGCGATCGCGCCGGCGCGGCGGTGCGGTCGGACATGAACATCACCGACGCGACCACAATCCAGAGCCCGGTCATCGTCGCGATGAAGAGATACGCGAGGCCGGCCATGCCGAAGAAGTACGGAGCGACGCTGACGGCGAGCAGCGCCAGGCTGTAAAGAATCGCCTGGCGCGCGACCGCTTTGCCGCTCTCGTCGCGCACGGAAAGCATCGCGAATCCGCCGCGGCTGTAATCCTCGCGATACAGCCAGCTGATGGCCATGAAATGCGGCAGCTGCCAGAACAGCAGGATCCCGAACGCGATCCATCCAGCCAGGCCGAGCCTGCCCGTGGCCGCCGTCCAGCCCATGAGCGGCGGAATGGCGCCCGGCACCGCGCCGATGAGCGTGCAGATCGTCGACACGCGCTTCATCGGCGTGTAGATGAAGATGTACGTCACGAGCGTGAATGCGCCGAGAAACGCCGTGAGCCAGTTCACGAGGAGGCCGAGGTAGAGCGTGCCGATGATCGAGACGCCGACAGCGTAGATGAGCGCCGAATTCGGCGTGATGCGGGCCGCGGGCAGCGGACGATGGCGCGTCCGCTTCATCATCGCGTCGAGATCGCGCTCGACATATTGATTAAGCGCGTTCGTTCCCGCAGCCACGAGCGCCGTTCCGATCAACGTGTGCAGAAGTGCGATGGCATTGAATGGATGCGCACCGATCGTGTAGCCGGCCGCCGTCGTCATCAGCACCATCAGAACGATTCGGGATTTGGACAACTCCAGGTAGTCGATGATGAACGACGTCCGCGGCTGACTCAGCGGGATCGCAGTCACGCCGTCACCTCAATAGAGGACCGAGGACCCAGGACCGAGGACTGCTTTTGCGCGCGCCATGCAACCGCTCGCGCGGTCAATGCGAGGACGAGCGATGTGGCCAGAGTCAGCGCACCGATCATGACGTGGAGACTGGTGATCACCGGCTGCTTCCCGCTCCACACCGTGTACATGCCCAGCAGGATCTGGGTCGCGACGAAGAGAACGAGAAAATTCGCGACGATGCGCAACGGATGATTGAGCTCGAACCGCGACAGCCGGATCGCGATCATCACGACGACGGCCGCGACGAGGATCGCGCCGATCCGGTGAGCGAAGTTGACGATGACTGCGGACGACGTGAACGGCGGAATGACCCAGATCGTCGGGATCGCCAGGCCGGCGCCGAGGTGTCGCATCAGTGCGCCGATGAGGATCTGGGCATAGGCGAGAGCGACGAGCGCGGTCGTTGAAGCGACCGGCGCATCACCTCGTTCGTAATTGCGCAACGTCAGGAATGACTTCGACGCGAAGAACGCGATCGCGACGTTGAGGCAGAGAAAAATCTCCGCGAGCCCGGCGTGCGCGATGGAAACCGATTTCGGCAGGAGCAGCTTGACTGTCAATCCGCCGAGGAGTCCCTGCGCGATCACCGCGCCCACCGACCACCAGCCGAGCATCCGCAGAAACCGTTTCGGCTCGGATCGCTGCAGCCCGATCGCCTGCAACAATGTCAGGAAGCCGACGGTCGCGGCAATCATGCGATGCCCGTGCTCGTAAAAGATCCCACCCACCATCGGCGGCATCAACATGCCGTACGACAGCGGCCAGTCGGGAACGGCCAGGCCGGATCCGGTCGACGTCACCATCGCCCCGGCGAAGATCAGGAAGAGCGTTGACGCCGCGACGAACTTCGTGAAGCGCCGCAGCCACATCGGGGTGGCGTCGAGGATCGGGAGTGTCATTCGGACAGGTTGCATCAACTGCCTGGATGTGGATTCTGCGCCCACGCTGCGAAGTCTTCCTTTGTGTGGACGAAGAGCTGCCCGCGCATTCTATAGTGACCGAGACCGCAGAGCTGCGCGCATGCGATTTCCCACTCGCCGGTTGCATTCGCTTTTACAGGCGTGAAGTGAATCGGCACGTCCATCCCGGGGATCGCGTCCTGCTTCACGCGCATCACCGGCAGCGAGAAGCTGTGGACGACGTCCTTCGACGTGATGTGAATCAGAACGGGCCGATTCAATTCGACGTGCAGCTGGTTGAGCGTGACGATGTCGTCCTTGCCGGCCGGATCGTTCGGATCGAGCCCGATCGGATTCGTCGAGGTGACCAGGTCGATGCTGCGCTTGCCGAAGACGCCGTCCTTGCCGGGGTACTGAACGTTCCACGCGAACTGCTCGGCAGTCAGCCGGACCTCGAGCGGATTCTGATTCGCTTCCGGCGGCGTCGCCCACTTCGACCACAGCGGGATCGAGAACGCGACGAGCAGGACCGCTTCGACGATGGCCACACCGGCTTCGCTGTACGTCGACCAGTGCGATGTCATCCCCCTGTAATTCGCGCGCGGATTGCGCTTCCCGCTGAACCGCCACAACACGTACACGAAGTACCCGGCCCAGAAGACGAACAGCACGAGCATGACCCAGTGGATCATCGCGTTCAGATTGTCGAGAGCCGGTCCGTGCTGCGAGGCATCGATCGGCATGTACTGCGCGAGGAACTCTTTCAACGCACCCCTCCCTCGATCACGTGAAACTGCTCGCGGAACTTGTCTCTGGCCCTGGCGCGCCGCCAGAACGTGACGAACAGTGCGACCAGACCGATCTGCACGAAGCCGATGACGCCCATCAGGAACCACACGGCGTTCGTCGCGCCCTTCGTCAGCGGCGAAGCTGGATCACCGAAGCAGACGGGGCATGCGTTCGCAATGACGGGCACCGCGATCATCAGCGACCCGGCGACCCAGCGACCCAGCGACCTCATTCTCATGGCAGATCCCTCAATTTCTCGAACGCCTTCCGGCCGTACACGATCAGCGCCAGGCCGCTCAGAAGAAACAGAATCGCGAGCGTCAGCGCGGCGACGTTGTGCTCCTGCATGTAGTCGCGGATGCCCCACACTCCCACCCACAGCGAGAGTCCCACGCAAACGACGATGAAAACGATATGGAAGATCTTGAGAGACATACGAACCTTAGGCCTTAGGCCTTAGGCCTTAGGCCCTGGGCCTGGGGCCTCAAAACTTATCCAGCACGTCATGAACCGGCAGCCACAACAACATAGCGAAAAGCACCACAGTGAGAATGAGGATCCCGTAGATCAATCTTTTTTCCGATAGCAGATGCATGAAGAAGCCTGCGACGAGGAAGCCTTTCGTGCAGGCGATGATCATCGCGATGATGATGGCCTGGTGCACCGGCAGTTTCAGGCCGAAACACGCGAACACCGTCGCGGCGGTCAGCACGGCCAGCGCGCCGAGCACGTACAGGTAGACGCGCATCTCCCGCTTGATGTGCTCGGGCGAGTGATGTGCGTCTACGGGATGATCGGCCGTTGCCACATGTTCGGTCACGCGTCTCTCCTCCTACAACAGATACAGCGTCGGGAACAGAAAGATCCAGACGAGGTCGACGAAGTGCCAGTACAGGCCGACGATCTCGATGCGATTCGTGAAGCGGTCGCGCTCCGTGTGCAGCATCTTCCACCCCGGCCCGAGGAAGTAGGCAAACACGATCATGCCGCCGAGAACGTGGAGGCCGTGCAGTCCGGTCATCGTGAAGTAGATGCCGAAGAAGTTGCTCGTCCACGGATAGTGGTGATGCGCGAGGCTCAGGTTGTACTCGTAGAACTTGATGCCCATGAACGCGAAGCCGCACAGCAGCGTCAAAGCGATGAATCCGCGCGCCGCTTTGTCGTTGCCGAGCCGCAGGTTCGCCCAGCCGAGAACGACAAAAACCGACGAGAGAATCAGGACGCCGGTGTTGATCGTCGCCGGCCAGACGTGCAGCTCTTCCCATCCGCGCGGCCATGTCGGCGCGCTCGTGCGGATCAGAATCAAGGACGAGAAGAGTGCGCCGAACAGCATCACCTCCGACGCGAGGAACAGCCAGATACCGAGCTTGCCGTTGTACACGCCGGTGTCCGGACGCGGATGAACGGTGAACGGAATCTCGAAGTCATGGTGGGCGGCGGCAGCGTGACCGTGATCGTCTGCAATGACGTGCGCGTCCATCGTCTCTCCTAAGCCGGCACCGCAGCCGGTGCAACCGGTGCGGTGACAGGCGTTGATTCGGGATCATTCTGCGCCAGGAAACTATCCTCGTGTCCGGGCACACTGTATTCGTAAGGTCCGCGATACACGACCGGCGTGACTTCGAAGTTGCCGTGAGCGAGCGGAGGTGAAGTCGCTGCCGACCACTCGAGCGTCGTGGCCTGCCATTCGTTGTCAGCCGCGCGCTCGCCCCACTTCATCGACTTGAAGAAGTTGAGGATGAACGGAAGTTGCGCGACGAGCAGACCGAACGCGCAAATCGACATGAATGGATTCGTCGCCGACGCGGCCGCTTTCGCGTGCGCGTACTGAAGGCCGCCGTCGTACAGACGCCGCGAGACTCCGGCCAGACCCTGATAGAACATCGGGCCGAAGATGCCATTGATGAAGATGAATGAGCCCCAGAAGTGCAGCTTGCCGAGGCGCTCGCTCATTTTGCGGCCGGTGACTTTCGGGAACCAGTAGTAGATGCCGGCGAACATCGCGAAGATCGTTCCCGGCGCGACGACGTAGTGGAAGTGACCGATGACGTAATACGTGTCGTGCAGGTGGATGTCCGCGGCGGCCAGTCCAAGCGGCAGTCCCGTCAGTCCACCGATTCCGAACATCGGCAGGAAAGCGAGCGCGAACAGCATCGGCGTCGTGAACCGTATCGACGCGCCCCACAGCGACAGGAACAAGGCGCTGAGGATGATGACCGACGGGATGGAGATGATCATCGTCGTCGTCTGGAAGAACGCGCTGATCGTTGTGCCCATGCCGGTCATGAACATGTGATGCGCCCACACCACGAACGACATGAATCCCAGAAACACGGACGCGCCGACCATCGAGCGGTAACCCCACAGCGGCTTGCGCGTGTTGTTCGCGATGACCTCCGCAATGATCCCCATGCCCGGCAGGATCAGAACGTACACCTCGGGATGGGCGAGGAACCAGAACAGGTGCTGCCACAGGAGCGGATTCCCGCCGCCGGCATTCGTCTGCTTCACGCCGCTGACGACGAGGCCGCTGGGCAGGAAGAAACTCGTTCCGGCGACGCGATCCATGAGCTGCAGCACCGCGGCCGCCTCCAGCGCCGGGAACGCCAGCAGCAGCAGGAACGACGTCACGAACTGCGCCCACACGAAGAACGGCAGGCGGTCCCACGTCATCCCCTTCGCGCGCAACTGAACGATCGTCACGATGAAGT
>DASVHS010000687.1:0-1536 GCA_036382495.1 Thermoanaerobaculia bacterium
GACGACGAACGCACACTTCTCGTCGGAACCGGCCGTGCCTACGACGTAGCAACCTTTGATGCGCGCGATCTGGCCGGCGATTGATCCCACTGCGCCCGCCGCGGCGGAGACGACGACCGTCTCGCTCTCCTTCGGTTTGCCGATGTCAAGGAGTCCGACGTACGCGGTGAGACCGGTCATCCCCAGCACGCCGAGCGACCACGAAATCGACGCTTGCGCCGGATCGAGTTTGCGCAGTCCGCTGCCGTCCGAGACAGCGTGCGACTGCCAGCCGTCGAAGCCGAGGACGAAGTCGCCGGCGCGGAAGCGGGGATTTTTCGATTCGACGACTTCGCTGACCGTCGACCCGACCATGGGCACGCCGAGCTTCGCCGGCTCGGCGTACGATTTCGCGGTGCTCATCCGTCCACGCATGTAGGGATCGAGCGAGAGATAGATCGTGCGCCGCAGCACGTCGCCGTCGCCGACCTTCGGCATCGGCCGCTCGACGATCTCGAAATTGCTCTCGCTCGGAAATCCTTCAGGGCGGCTCTTGAACAGAACCTGCGTGTTCATGAATGCACCTCCGCCAGCGATGCAGCTTTTCGCGCGAGCGTCGTGACGCGTTCCCCGAGCGAGGCGAAGCGAGGATCGTCGGTCTGGCCGTGGACGTAGCGCGCGTAGATCTGCTGCAGCACCACGGCGAGCTTGAACACCGCGAAGACTTCGTAGACCGCGATGTCATCAACCGCGCGTTTCGATCGCTCCGCGTAACGCTCGAGGATCTCATCGCGCGTAAACCAGCCGGGCCGGGCGGTCACAGTGCCGATGGCTTCGTCGCGCGAATCGTCAGCGATGTGAACCCAATAGCAAAGGAGGATGCCCAGGTCGACGAGCGGATCGCCGACGGCACTCATCTCCCAATCGAGCACCGCGACGAGGTGATCGTAGCGACTGACGTCGAGCATGACGTTGTCGAGCTTGTAGTCGCCGTGGACGAGCGTCGGACGCTGCGGGTCGGCGGGCGTGCGCTTGGCGAGCCACACCGCAAGCTGCTCCATCTCCGGCACGTCGCTCGTCTTCGATCCATGCCAGCGATCGGTCCAGCCGCGGATCTGCCGCTCCACGAAGCCTGCAGGTTTGCCGAGTGACTCGAGTCCGTGCGCGGCGACATCGATCGCGTGAAGATCGGACAGCGTGTCGACCATGGCCTCGCTGATGCCGCGACGGAGATCAACGCGATCGCGCAGCTCCGGCGGTTCGTCGAAGCGGATGATCACTCCCCTCCTCCGCTCCATCACATAGAAAACAAAACCAGCCACATCGGGATCGTCACAAAGAAGATACGGTTCGGGCGCGAGCGGAAAGACAGGATGCACAGCGGCCAGCACGCGGTATTCGCGGGCCATGTCGTGCGCACGCGGCGGGACGGGGCCGAACGGCGGACGCCGCAGCACGAGTTCGCGATCGCCGAAGCGCAGCAGATACGTGAGATTGGAGTGACCGCCGGGGAACTGCTCGACTTCCATTTCGCCGCGAACGTCGAGTCGATCGCGC
>DASVHS010000688.1:0-2430 GCA_036382495.1 Thermoanaerobaculia bacterium
GGCAGGATGGAGCGTTCCCACGCGTTGTGCGCGACTTCGAATCCGTCGAGTTGCGTGACGAGTGTCCGCAACCCTTCGACGCCTCTGACTTTTTCCGTGACGTGCTGCCATGCGAAGAGGAAGCGCATGAAGTCCGCGGCGGTGACCGGCTCGATCTCCGCTCGCAGTCTGTTCAGCGTGTAGCGATGGATGCGCGCGAGCAGACGACGGTCGCACCATTCCAGTTGTCCACGATTCTCGAATGTGCCGCGGAGAACGACGCCTTCGGATTCGAGCTTGATCAGCGCGGCGTCGGCTTCGGGTTCGTTGAGCGAGAGTGAATCGGCGAGTGCTTTCGCGGTTGTCGGGCCGACGATTGTCAGGCGGCCGCGGAGTAGTTCGATGATTGCGTCTTCGCGGGACCACTCGCGAAGTCGCGATTTGGGCGCGGTGATTGTGGTTGTGATTTCGTGGATGGCTTGGAGTTCTGGGATTCTTTCTGCTGCCACCCACACGCCCGGGTCCCTCGCTCCGCTCGGGATGACATGGGAGTTGGCGACACGTCTTGACTGCACCAGTGGTGCGACGAGGTCGAGCGGTGTTTCTTCTTCGGTCAGGAAGCCGGCGGTCAGGAGTGCGTCGTGGAGTTCGTCGGCATCGCGCGGGTCGGGACGTGCTTCGTCGCGGACTCGTTCGATTGCCGCGGGATCGAGCACGCCCATGTTGTCGCTGGCGGTACGCCGCGCGTACACGGCCTGCGTGCGGCGCTCCTCGAGCGGAGCGTCGTCGAGGAACGCGTACGGCTTCGCGTTGAGGATTTCGTACGACAGCGGTGACGGCTCGGCCGTGTCGCGTGCGACGCATTCGATCTCGCCGCGATGAATGCGGTCGAGCACCGATGCCAGGCCATTGAAGTCCATCGCTTCTTCGAGACAATCACGAACGGCCTGATTGACGAGCGGATGATCGGGCAGCTCGCGGTCGCCGCCGATGTTTTCGAAGCACGCCGCCGCATCGGGAAAAACGGCGGCCATGAGATCGTCCGCCATCGCGCGCTGCAATTGCGGTGGAACTTTCTTTCCCCCACGGCATCGCGGGATGGCCAGCGAGATCGTCGTGTTCCAGCGCCAGCGCGTCTGCCACACCGGCGCATCGAGGAACGCCTGCACGAGCACATCGCGCGCGGTCGCCGGATGCAGATAGCGAAACACATCGGCGAGCGGGAACGAATGCTGTGGTCCGAGCGACAGCAGCAGCGCGTCTTCCGTCGCCGCCGCCTGCAGCTCGAAGTTGAACTGGCGGCAGAAACGTTTTCTTAGCGCCAGACCCCAGGCGCGATTGATGCGGCTGCCGAACGGCGAGTGCAGCACGAGCTGCATTCCGCCCGACTCGTCGAAGAATCGTTCGATGACGAGCGTCTGCTGCGTCGGCAGGACGCCGAGGATGCGCTGGGTGTCGGCGAGGTAGGCGATGAGGTCTGTTGCGGCAGTCAGCGGGATGTTCGCATCCGCGGCCAGCCACGTTTCGGGTCGCTGGGTCGCTGGGTCACTGGGTCGCTGGGCGACCATCTGCTTCTCGATATCACTTCTCAGGTCGCTAACTGCGCGCGACAGCTCGTCGCTTCTTGCGGGCGCTTCGCCGAGCCAGAACGGAATCGTTGGCGGTGCGCCGTGGGCGTCGGCGACGCGGACTGTGCCGCTCCCGACCTGGAGGATCTGCCACGAGGCGTTGCCGAGCTGGAAGATGTCGCCGGCGCTGCTCTCGATCGCGAAGTCCTCATTCAACGTTCCGATGAACGTGTCGTCCGGCTCGAGCACGACTCGATAATCGGCGACCTCGGGGATCGCGCCGCCCGATGTCAACGCGAGCATTCGCGATCCGCGTCGCCCTTTCACCTGGCTGTTCACTTCGTCGCGATGAACGAGCGCGCCGCGCCGTCCTCGCTTCGTCGTGAATCCTTCCGCGACCATCGTCAGCGTCGCGTCGAACTCTTCGCGCTTCAGGTCGCGGTACGGCCACGCCCTTCGCACGACGGCGTACAACTCGTCTTCGCTGTAATCGCGGCACGCGGTCTCGGCGACGATCTGTTGCGCGAGCACGTCGAGCGGCGCGTCATGCACGACGATGCGATCGAGCTCGCCCTGTTTCACCGCGCGAAGCAGCGCCGCGCATTCGAAGAGATCGTCGCGCGACATCGGGAACAGCCGGCCTTTCGGGAGTCCGCTGATCGTGTGGCCCGATCGGCCGACGCGCTGCAGGAACGTGGCGATGCGATGCGGCGAGCCAATCTGACAGACGAGATCGACGTGACCGATGTCGATGCCGAGCTCCAGCGACGCCGTCGCCACGAGCGCTTTCAGTTGTCCGTTCTTGAGGCGCGTCTCGGCGTCGAGCCGTTTGTCCTTCGACAGACTTCCGTGATGCGCCGTGACCGCGCTGTCGCCGAGGCGG
>DASVHS010000689.1:0-3274 GCA_036382495.1 Thermoanaerobaculia bacterium
TAACGAGAAAGGCGACGCTGCGCCCGTCCGGCGAAAATTGCGGATCGCTCGGCGTAACCAGCCGGAAGCGATCGCTGAAGGTGAGACGGTCGGCTGTCGCTGTAACGGCGATCAGCGCGATGAGAATCATCAGTCGTTTCATGGTTTCTCCTCGGTAACGGGTAACGGGTAGCCGGTAACCGGTAACCGCTGACCGGAACCTCGGTTACCGGTTACCTGCTACCGGCTACCCTTCAATACGGCCTCTGCAACGAATTCGGATTCTCCCCAGCGAGCAAGGAAATCTCCGACCCCTCCTCACCCAGTTCCAGGCATTCAAAAAAATTGCGCACGAGCTGGCCGAGGCGATCGCTCGTCAGCTTTGCGGCGACGACGGCGTCGACGAGCTCGCGGCCGATCGCGGCCGCTTCGTCGCGCAGCGGCAATGCTTCGTTCTCGGGCGGATTGTCGTCATCGCCGGTGAAGCGAAAGAGGAGATGCCACAGCCGCTCCGCCGCGTCGATCGCCTCGGGCGCCTCGACTCCCTTCTCCTCCGCGTGACGCTGCACGATGATCAGCAGCCGGTCCGCGATTCTTCCAGCGTGCGGAAGATCGAGCGGGATTTGGAAATGCGCCATCGAGCGGGAAGTATAAATCCGAGCAGAACGAACGCCGTGCTCGCATGCAGCGTCCACCACGTCGCACCGCTGATCGCACACCATAGCAATGGAACTCCACGGCACGTTCCGCAGGAGTCACGAAACGCGGACAAATGTATAAAGGCTGAATGTTCTTTGTCATCGCGATCGCCGCGCTTGCGCTGTTCAACGTCATCACGATCCGCGCGCTGCTGTTGATTCATCCGCACAGAAAACGCACGATCGTGATCCTTGCGATCCTCGGCAACGTGATGTGGTTGTTCTTTCCGCTGTTGCGGACGCTGACGCCGGCCGGGCGCTGGACGCGGGCGGTGTTCGGTCCGCCGTGGTTCGCGTGGAACGCGTTCGCGATTCTGTATGCGGTGCTGATTGCGATGTGGCGGTCGCGCCGGCTCTCACGCGCGTTCATTTCGCTGACAGTCATCGCAGGCCTCGCCGGAATGTACGAGGCGCTGATCCCTTTGCGGATCGCGCATGTCCCGATCGTGATCGACAATCTCCCCGCCGCGGCTGAAGGAATGCGCATCGCGGTGCTCGCCGATCTGCACGTCGGGCTGTTCACTCGTTCATCGCGGCTGCGGCAATTCTTCGAGACCACGCGCGATCTCAAACCCGACCTCGTGATTCTCGCCGGCGATCTCGTCGACGACGATCCGTACTTTGCACCGAAGCTGCTCGAGGCAACGCGCTTCCTTGATCCCCCACAAGGTGGAACACAGACTCCCCTGCTCGCCGTCCTCGGCAACCACGAGATGTACGGCGATCCGCATCGCGCGATCGCGGCGTTGCGCGGCAGCCGCATTCATCTGCTCGTCAACGAAGGCGTCGAGTTCCGGTCGTTGTGGATCGCGGGCATCTCCGATTACGCGGCGCAGCAGAAAGAATTGAGGCCGGACATCTCGCGCGCACTCCACGACGCGCCGCCGGGAGCTCTTCCGATCCTTATCGCGCATCAGCCGAAAGCGTTCGACGAGGCACGCGCTCGCAAGATCGCACTGACTCTCGTCGCGCACACGCACGGTGGACAACTCGGCATCCGCCGGCTCGGCTGGTCGCTCGCCGGCGTCTTCCTTCCGTTTCACATGGGTTTGTATCAGCGCGGCGCGTCGCAGCTCTACGTCAACACCGGCACGGGCTTCTGGCTCCTCCCGTTTCGCCTCGGCATGACCGGGGAGATCACGGTCATCGAGTTGCACACTGCGGGCTGAAGCCCGCAGCCACACTGAGGATCTCGCCGCAATTCGCTTCCACTTTGAGTGTCGCCAGATTGTCCGCGCGCGTCGGACCGATGTTCACGATTGCGATCGGGATGTTGCGCTCGCTCGCGCGCTTCGCGAATCGGAATCCCGACCAGACAGTGAGCGACGATCCGACGACGAGCAGCGCGTCCGCTTCATCGACGCGCCGCATCGCGTACGTCACCTTCGGCGCGGGAACGGATTCGCCGAAGAACACCACTGCCGGTTTGAGCACGCCGCCGCAGCTCTCGCATTCGGGGACCTGGAAGTCGATAACGTTTTGCGCGACGGCGGCATCGCCGTCCGGCGCAAAGTCGGCGTCGTCGGGATGCAGATGGTTCCACGACGCTCTCTGAATCCACTCTGCGTTCGTGCGCGTGAGGCGATCCTGCATCTCCTGCCGCGGAAACTCCGCGCCGCAGTCGAGACACACGACGACGCGGTTGCGTCCGTGCAGCTGGACGACGGCGCGGCTGCCGGCCTCCTGATGAAGGTCATCGACGTTCTGCGTGATCAGTTGATGGACCTTGCCGCGCGACTCGAGGTCCGCGATCGCTTCGTGCGCGCGGTTCGGCTTCGCCGCGGCGAAACGCGGCCAGCCGCGATAGCTGCGTGCCCAGTAGAAGCGGCGCACATCCGCGCTGCGCACAAACGAGCTGTAAAAGATCGGCTTGTGACGCGTCCAAGCGCCGCCGGGACTGCGGTAATCGGGAATGCCCGAGTCGGTGCTGCAGCCGGCGCCCGTCAGCACGACCAGGCGTTTCGAACGATCGATGAATTCCTGAAGTTCCGTCACGCTTTCAATCGCTTCGCCGCGCCGGCAGTCAGGCGATCGCTCGAAACGATCGCGCGCTTGTGCGTCCCGCGGCCGACCTCACCGGCGTCGTCCGCCGCGAGCACCTCGAACACGAACAGCTTGCCGTCGCGTCCCATGTAGGTCGCCGTCGCGACGACCGTACCGTGCAGCGGCGTCGCGGCCGTGTGCAGAATGTCGACGCTCACACCGACCGACGATTCCCCTTCGCGCAGATGTGGGCGCAGCAGCCGCGCCGCGGCGATCTCCATCAACGCGACGAGCCTCGCCGTCGCAAACACGCGCGGAAAGTCGTCGCCCTTTTCGAGTCCGACGGCACTCGCGAGATCGGCTTCGCCGACGGTCAACTCTGCCACGGCTGTGGAACGGATTTCCGGTTCGGACGTCACTGCACCTCGAGCTCGATGCCGCCGACCATTCCAGCGATCACGTTGTACAGCACTCCCGCGATCAATGACCCGATGAAGCCGAGGAGCCCGTAAAGGATCGGGAGAATGATGACTGCCGCGGCGCCGAACATCATGCCGCCGAACCCGCTCTTGTCTGCACCCGCGAACGCGCTCCCTGCGATCGAGACCAGACTG
>DASVHS010000690.1:0-1653 GCA_036382495.1 Thermoanaerobaculia bacterium
CTTTCATTCTTAATTCTTCATTCGAACTTCGAACTTCGAAATTCAGCTTTTCGGGGCTTCGTGCAGAAACCTGGCCTCTACGCCGCTGGAAGTCTCACCTCAAACACCGCTCCTCCCTCCGGATTATTCGCCGCCCGCACCGAGCCTCCGTAGCCTTCGACGATCGCCTTCACGATTGAGAGTCCCAGCCCGGTGTGGCGGTGGTTGCGTTGTTCGTCGGGGCGATACGTGAAGAAGCGATCGAACAATTTGCCGAGGTGTTCTTCCGCAATGCCCGGTCCGCGATCGCGCACGGTCACGGATTTCTCGTTCGCCGAAACGACGATGTGACCGCCGGCGGGCGTGAAGCTGACCGCATTGTCCAGCAGATTCTCGATCACCTGAATCAACCGGTTTTCGGACGCGATGACGTTGAGCGGCGTCGACGGCAATTCAAGATCGAACACGACGCGATCTTTTTCGCGCAGGCGGAAACCCTCAACGATGCGCTGCAGCAGCGCGGTCAGGTCGACCGGCGCGCGATCCTCTTTCTGGATCTCGGCGTCGATGAGCGTGATCTCGCGGACCTGAGCGAGCAGGTTCTCCATGCGCGCGATCTCCGACTCGGCGATGCGCAGGAACCGCGCCCGCTCGGCGGGCTGATCGACCTGCGCGAGCATCTCCGTCGCCATCCGCACCGACGCCAGCGGGTTCTTGAACTCGTGCGATACATCCGACGCGAACGACTCGGTGAGCTGCTGATGCTGCTCGAGTCGCGCAGTCAGTCCTTCGAGCGCTCGCGCCAGGTCGCCGATCTCGTCGTGTTTGTTCGATCCCTTGAACCGCCCGCGCAGGCGCCCGCGCCGGTCGAGAATCTCGCCCGCCTCTTTGCGCAACTGCCGCAGCGGCTGCACGATCGTGGTGCTGACCATGAGCGTGAGGATGATCGCCAGCACGATCGAGATCATGAAGATGCGGAAGACCGCCAGCCGGACTTCGTGCAGCTCCTGGCGGATGTCGTCGGTCGTCTGCGACACGAGGACTGCGCCGGCGACATTGCCGCCACGATAGACGGGGACGGCGGCGTACAACGTCACCTGACGATCCGCAGCAGACGACACGCGTTTCTCCGTGCCGCGCAATCCGAGGAGTGCGTTCTGCACTTCCTTGCCGTGGAGGACGGATGCGCGTTCGTACGCGTCGCTCGACGGAAGTGGTCGCGTCACGGGGCGAAGCCACTGCAGCGGTTTCGTCAGCACTGCCGCGCCGAATCGGTAGAGCCAGTTCTGTTGCGGCGAGTCGTCCTGATCGACGTCGCGCTGCGCGCCGGAGTCGAGCACGACGCGGCCGTCGGCGTCGACGACGCGAAACCGTTCGTCACTCGTCACGACCTGGCGGATCAGCGGCGCGGCTTTTTCGAATCCGGCCTGCGGGTCGGTCTGCATCAATGCGACGATCATCCGTCCCTGGCGCAGCATCGATTGAATCTGCGCGCGCTCGAGGTGCTCCTCGTAGAAGTCGAGCAGCAGCATGCCCGCGACCGGAAGAAACACGAGCAGCAGATTGAACAGCATCAGCCGGAGCGAGATGCGCGAGAACGCCCGAGCCAGTCCCATCACTTCACCCCGGCCGTCTCGGGCTGATAGCGGTAGCCCATCCCGTAAACCGTATCGA
>DASVHS010000691.1:0-5693 GCA_036382495.1 Thermoanaerobaculia bacterium
CGAGGGATCTGGGCGGTAGAAACGAGCCGCCACCCAGATCCCTCGCGCTCTACGGCGCTCGGGATGACATGATCACCCCGCGATTGCGCGCCACTCGCGTGCGATGTCGATCATCGCCCGTCGCGCTGCTGAGCAAACGCCTGTCATATGAATGAAGCCGTGTCCGAGGCTTGAGTACTTCTTGAGGCGCGTGAGGGTGCCGGCGGAGGCGAGAGCTTGCGCGTAGGCCTCGCCTTCGTCGCGAAGGAGATCGAAACCGGCCGTGATCACCAGCGCCGGCGGAAGGTTCGATAGATCCGAAGCGTGGAGCGGCGATCGGCGAGCATCGATTCCACGCTCGGCGCCGCCGTAGAACCGCCCGAACGCTTTGCGGTCTTCCTCGGAAAGATAGAAGCCTTTGCCGAAAAGCTCGTACGAACGCCGGGGCGTGTGGCCGTCGGTCGGCGGATAGATCAGCAATTGTGCGCGCGGAGCTTTCTCGCGCGACGCGAGGAGTGAGACGACGGCGCTCAGGTTGGCGCCGGCACTGTCGCCGCCGACGGATACGTTCGCTGGATTCGCGCCAAGCGTCGCTGCATTCGCTTGCGCCCAGGCCAGCGCAGCGGTGGCGTCGTCCAGCGCGGCGGGAAACGGATGCTCCGGCGCCAGTCGATATTCGACGCTCAGCACATGGACTGCTGCGTAACGGCAGAGCAGCCGGCACGCCTCGTCATGCGTGTCGAGATCGCCGATGCAGAATCCGCCGCCGTGAAAGTAGACCGTGAGCGGAGCGTTCGCGCCGTCAGCCGGCGCGTAGTGTCGCGCGCGCAGCGGTCCGTCCGCGCCGGGAATCTCGATGTCGCGAACGGCACCAACCTTCGTCACCGGGCCGCGAAAGGCGAGCGTCTCGCGGCGATAACGCGCACGTCCGGCGTCGATCGTCGGCTCGACGAGTCCCGGTCTCTTCTGCCGGCTTCGTAACGAGCGCAGGAACTGCAACTGCGGATCGAGCTGCTGACCGTCGACGATCACCGGCGCTGTGCCGGAGAGCCAGATCTTGACGCGGTCCGGCAGGTGCTCGATCGCCCGAATGGCGAGGTACGACCCGCGGACACGGAGCGAGCGTGCAGTCACTACCAGCGCAACTTGATGCCGGCCGAGATCACGACCGGATCGAGTTTCAGTTTCTCGGTCGTGCCGGCCGCGGTCGAATCGGGTTCGTACTTGATGTACTTTCCGTCGATCGCCACAGCGAACATCTTTCCGAGGCCGATGTTCACTCCGGCGTTCGCATCCCACGACGCTTTGTGATCGATCTTCACGCGGCCGATGCCGGCGGCATCGAGATCAGCGCTGGAGAGATCCTTCGCTGAAACGTAAGCGAGGCCGGCGCCGATGTACGGCGCGAACATCGATCCCCGCGCGAAGTGCCATTGCAGATTCGCGGTGAACGGCATCAACTTCAGTCGTCCGGCGTCGAGCGCTCGGGTTCCGGCGATATCGATCCCTGCGTTCGCGCGCAGCGAAGAAACGGAAAACTCCGTCGACAGCGGTCCGGTCCAGAAATGATTGAAGCTCACGCCGAAGCCCTTCGCGTTGTCGAAGCTCAAGCCGGTGCTGTCTTTGATTTGCGCCGTCGCGTACCAGACACCGACGTCGTTCGTCTGCGCCGCGAGAGGAAGAGTCGCGAGCGCGAGGGCCAGCCCGATCATATGAATTCGCATGTACTGCTCCTTGCCGCCGTGATGTATAAACTCCCGCACATGGTTTGCGCAAGGAGGCTCATCGATGAAGCGCGTGTTTTTTGCCGCTGCGTTCCTTCTGATTACGTTCTCCGCTCTGGCTCAGGATCTCCAGAACGGCAAAATGACCCGCCTGCCGGGAATGCAACTTCCCGGCATGGTCACGCGCGAGGATAACGGGATTCCTCACGTATTTGCGCTGACCGTTCACGACGCGATGTTCCTCAACGGCTGGCTGCATGCCCAGGACCGGCTGTTCCAGATGGACACCACCCGCCGCATCGCCTCCGGCACCCTCGCCGAGCTCCTCGGCACTCCGGCTCTCGGCAACGACATTCAGCTGCGCACGTTTGGATTGCGGCGAGCGGCCGATGCATCGCTGCCGCTCTACTCGGCCGATGCGCGTGCGGCACTCGACGCGTACACGGCCGGTGTCAATGCGTACATCGCCGGGCATCCCAGTCTGCCGGCGGAGTACGGTCTTCTCGAGATCACGCAGATTCCGGCGTGGACGCCGGTCGATTCGATCGCCGTCGGAAAGCTGATCGCGTTCGGGCTTTCATTCGATCTCGACACCGATGCGACGGTCGCGCTCATCTCCTACCAGACGGCCGGCAAGATCGTCGGCTTCGACGGCGGCGCGTTGTTTTTCAACGATACGTGGCGCAGCGCGCCGTTCAGTAAAGCGGCGACGATTCCTGACGCGACGGGCACGGGGTCGCCCGAGCCGTTGCGAAACGCTGGCGCGGGCGGCGGCGCCGCCGCGCTGAATTCAGAGTGGCTGAAGCCGGAGACGCTGCAGCTTGCGGCCGAGTATGTCGCGAAGGTGCGCGACATCCCCGTGCTCGCGGGCGCGATCGACGCGCAGAAACATGCCGGGTCGAATGAATGGGCAGTGGCGGGAAAGAACACGTCCAGCGGTAACGCCCTCATCGCGAACGATCCTCATCTGTCGCTCGTTACGCCTGCGAATTTCTATCCGATCTCGATTCGCGTTCCCGGAAAACTCAATGTTGCGGGGATGGGTTTCCCCGGGGCGCCGTTTGTCATCCAGGGGCAGAACGAGCGCATCGCCTGGGGCTCGACGGTGCATCCGATGGACGTCACCGATCTCTATCAGGAGCAACTTGTCCCTGACGCGACGTCGCCCAGCGGTTTCTCCAGTCTGTACAAGGGCACGAAAGAGAATGTGATCCCGATCCCGATGACGTTCCGCGCGAACAACATCGGCGACGGCGTGAAGGACAACCTCATTACGATCCCGGCGTCGGCGTCGGTGCCCGCGGCGGCGCTCATCGTTGGACGCCACGGTCCGATCATTCAGGCGGACAGGCTGACAGGCGTGGCCATCAGTCTGCAGTATGCCGGTCTCTATCCGACGCACGAGCTCGAAGCGTTCATGCTGATGGATCAGGCCAGGACCTCCGACGAGTTCAAGAGCGCGCTGCAGTTCTTCGATGTCGGCTCGCAGAACTTCGCGTACGCGGACGTCGACGGCAACATCGCGTACTTCACGAGCGGCGAGCTTCCCATCCGCGAGGATCTGCAGGCCGGCACCGTGGCCGGTCTGCCGCCGTACTTCATCCGCAACGGTCAGGGCGGCAATGAGTGGATGGCGGTGAAGAACCCGCAGCCGAATCAGGCCTTGCCGTTCGAGATCCTGCCGTATTCGGAGATGCCGCAGGTCGTCAATCCGTCGAACGGCTGGTTCGTCAACGGGAACAACGATCCGATCGGGCAGACGCTCGACAACGATCCGATGAACTCGAAGCGTGTCGGCGGCGGGATCCTCTATCTCAATCCTGGTTACGACGGATTTCGAGCGGGACGGATCACGCAGCTCATCCGGCAGAAGCTTTCCGGCGGCGGGAAGATCTCCGTCGACGACATGAAAGCGATTCAGGCGGACACTGTTCTTATCGATGCGGAGGTGTTCGTCCCCTTCATCACCGCGGCGATGACGAACGCAAAGGTCCTCGGCGCGAACCCGACGCTGGCCGCGCTGGGCGGCGATCCGGCCGTTGGCGCAGCAGTGGTGCGACTTTCGAAGTGGGACTTCTCGACCCCGACCGGGATTCCGGAGGGTTATGACGCGAGCGACGTGAACGGAGTGTTGTCGCAGCCGGCGCAGACGGAGATCGACAACAGCGTCGCGGCGACGATCTACAGCGCCTGGCGCAGCAAGTTCATGGCAAACACGATCGACGGTGTGCTTTCCGCGCTCACGGTTCCGCTTCCGCCGGCGCAGCAGGAGCTCGCTGCGCTGCGGGTCCAGCTCGAGAACTACGCGACGACCAACGGCAAGGGAGCATCGGGCGTGAACTTCTTCAATGTCCCGAGTGTCTCCGAGCCGGCCGCGCGTCGCGACATCATCATCCTCAAGAGCCTCGCCGACGCGTTGACGATGCTCTCCAGCGACGCCTTCGCCCCAGCCTTCAACAAATCCGCGAACCTCAGCGACTATCGGTGGGGCAAGCTTCATCGCGTCGTGTTCTCGCATCTGATGGGCAATGCGCTCTTCTCGCCGGGCGCGCTGTTCGGACTGCCACCGCAACCGTCGGTCGCAGGCCTGACGGGCGTGTCGGTCGACGGCGGATTCTCGACTGTCGATGCCGCGACGCACGATGCGCGCGCGTCGACCGTCAACGGCTTCATGTTCGGGAGCGGCCCGAACCGCCGATACGTCGGCGAGATGAACAAAGCCGGCATTCAGGGCCAATCGAGTCTGCCCGGCGGCGTCAGCGGAAATTCGCAGAGCCCATGGTTCACAAATCTGCTGATGCTCTGGCTGACAAACGACACGTTCCCGGTGATCGCGGACACGTCACCAAAGATTCCGTTCATCCATTGATGTAGTGTCGAGGAAATGGAGGACAGGCAATCGTGCCTGTCCTCTCGAGGACGGGGGAGTGCGGTGCAAGGGGAATGTCGGCGATGACGCCACAGCGCGCAGTGGATACGCTGCGCCCACCGCAGCCTATCCTCGGATCGTTACGCTGCGCCGGCCGCAGTCCATCACCCCGTACGATTCCGCCCCGCGCCATCGCAACCCCAACCGTCCGCTGGCTCTCGCCGCGCCGTCGCGCGTCATGCGACCATGCGATAGGCTGCGCAGAAGATGACTATGCTGCTGCAGCCCAATGCAACTTAGCAATGAGTTAGGTTGCACAGAATATGAAACTAGGCTCTCGCATTGGCTGTATCGCACTGTATGCCTTCGTGACCGTTTCTGGCCTGCTCGTTGGCTTGCTGGTCGTTCGCGGTTCCTTAATGACGCGGGCGAGCAACGCCGCGTTCGCGACATCGGGCGTCACAATCCTCGGCACCGTTACCGATCACGTCTTTAGGAGCGGGGACATCCGTCGCAGGGAAAAGGACACCTTCTTCCTGGTCGCCTCCTATCAGGTCGCTGGCCTTTCCTACTCGGTCCAATCCGACTTCAGCATCTTTCGCATTGAAAGCCACCCACTCGGAAGCAGCGTTCAGGTCAGGTATCTCACTTCCGACCCCGCAAACGCACGCATCGTCGGTTTCGCAGAGGAAAGGTGGTTAGTGGGGGCATTGTTCGGCGCGGGAGTACTCTTTGTCAGCTCGTGTGCGCTGGCCCTTGCCATTTGGCTAGGGCTTCGTGCCCGACAAACCCGCGGCGCAACCTAACACCAGGTTCAAGCGGACTCGCTGCGCTCGCCGCTTAACCTGAACGTTAGGCGGACCGACTGCCAGGTCATTAATCGTCACTGTTCTGCCGACCTCGCCTTCGCGAGGAGCTCATCTCGCCAAGGCAGCAGCGCTCGCGCGATGTCCATGATCGTCATTCCTCGCAGGCCATTCAGGATCACAGTTAACGGCCTGTCGGTCTCGCCCGTAACGCCAACGGCGCTGAGCACGCGCAGCGTGCGATCACGTTGACCGTCGTCGCCTTCCGATTCCCACTCATCTCTGTGTTTCCAGAAATTCGCGGCAGCGTTGACC
>DASVHS010000692.1:0-2377 GCA_036382495.1 Thermoanaerobaculia bacterium
TCACGCTCGCGACTTCGGCGGCTGGAGCTGCAGGCTGGCGTTCAGTCGAAACTGATCGAGAAATTCGGTACGAGCGCTGAGCTCCTCGCCTTTCTTCAATCCGAGACCGGCAGGCAGTTCGTCAACGGCGTGCAGAAGGGCAACACGGTCATGATGCGCGACCGAATCGCTACCGGCTTCAGCCGCGCGATCATCTTCTCCTTTCTCGGCGCGGCGTTCATCGTGCTCTGGCTGATCATGGACAACCGCGGCCTGGCGTGGCCCGGCGTCCTGCTCCTGTTCCTCGGTGCCGGTTATCTCGTGGCCACCTGGGCCACCACCAGAATGTCGCAGTCGAGCGAAGTTGTGATCCCGCAGCCGCCGCGCGAGATGTGATGTCCGCTCATGACCGCCGAGAACCTGCTGATCGCTCCGTCGCTGCCGCTCACCGCGGAGCGCACGGGACGACGGCCGAATAGGCCGATGGACGAGGCGAAATTCGACGCCTTTTATCGCGCGAATGCCGCCGCGCTCTGGTCCTATCTGAACCGATTGACCGGCGACGCCGCCGCTGCGGACGATCTGCTGCAGAAAGCGTTCTTTCGCTTTCTTCGCGCGAATCCGGTCGTCGAGAGCGACGAGCACATGCGCCGCTGGCTGTTTCGAGCGGCGACGAACCTGGCCATGGATCACTTTCGCGAGGTGAAGAAGACGCGCGAGCGATCGACAGCCGGGGCGGCCGTCGCTCCACGAGACTTTGATCTTCGACACGACGTAAAGCGCATCTTCGGCGAGCTCAAGCCGCGCGAGCGCGCGATGCTCTGGCTGGCACACGTCGAGGGATCGGACCACCAGGAAATCGGCGAGGCGCTCGGCGTGAAATCGAGGAGCGTGCGCGTTTTGCTTTTTCGCGCGCGCAAGCGTCTCGGCGAGATGCTGAGGCGAAGCGGAATCGGGCCGGAGGCACTGCGATGAGCGAGCCTTGCCGTCACGAGCTGCATGTGATCCGTGCCGTCGTCGAGGACCAATGGACCGACGCGTTGCACGAGCACGTCACGAGCTGCGCCGGCTGCGCTGCCGCTGCCGCCGCCGCTCCATTCATGAAACGGCTCGCGCAGGTCGACGAACGTCAGCGGAAGTTGCCCGACCCCGCGGTCGTGTGGCTGAAAGCGCAGTTGCTGCGCGGCGGCGTGCTCGCGGAGCGCGCCGCGCGTCCGTTGACGATCGTGCAGATCGTCGCGTACATCGTCGTCGCCGCAGGATGGGCCTCCGTCCTCACCTGGAAATGGGCCGATCTGCGGCAATGGGTTCTCCGGTTCACGCCGGCGGGGATGGTGCAGGGCATGGCGCACAGCTCGACGCTGTCGATCGCATTCCTGCTGATGGTCGCCGTCCTGGCGTCGATGACCGTGATGCTCGCGCTACACACGATCCTTGCCGAGGATTAGCACGCGTTTGTACGTGTAGAAGAACGGCCTGGAGCTGCCGAGGCGAGGGAGAAGCGTTTTCGAATACTCGGCGAGGAACTGCGGGTATCGCGTTCCCAGTCGCTTCTCGTAATCCGTGAGCAGTGTTCCTTTCACCCACTCGATCACGCTCTCCGCTGACTCGAGCTCGTGTCCGTAGACCTGCATGCGCACGTTCTGCCGGCGGAAGCCGAGCGAGTCCAGCAGGCGCGCGTATTCATCGATCGGCAGCAGCGGATCGTGACGCGGTTCGACTCCGAACGACCGCGCCACCTCGGCGGCGGTCGCATGCGACGGATGATCGTCGTTCGCCGGCATCTGAATCGCGATCTGCCCGTTCGGGGCGAGGAAACCGGCGAGGCGCGTCAGGAGCGCGTGATGGTTTCGGACCCACTGCAGCGCCGCGTTCGAGAATATGAGATCGAAGGGCAGATCGGGCACGAACGACTCGATGTCGCCAAGGCGAAACTCCAGTGTGGAGGCGGGCTTCAGCCCGCCGGTCCTCGCCTTCGCCAGCATCGTCTCCGAGTTGTCGACGCCGATCGTTTCGCGCGCACCGAGCGTCTCGTGCATCTCGCACGTCAGCTCGCCTGTGCCGCATCCGAGGTCGAGGACGCGCATGTTCGGCCGGCGCTCGACGAGAGCGAGGAGATCGGTGAATGGTTGCTTGCGTTCGGCCTTGAAGCGTTCGTATTGATCGGGGTTCCAGCTCACCGCAACTTGTTCCAGTTGAGCACCGCGTTCATGACCAGCGCGAACGTTCCCTGCGTGTTCATCCGCCACATCGGGTTGAATGCGAACAGCAGGATGTGGCCTTTGCCGCGCGGTGCGTCGACGAGGGCGGGAGTGCCGGCGATGTCTTCGCCGCCATCGAGCATGCCCGACATCAGCAGGTCGTCCGATTTCTTCGCGAAGGAAATGAGCGTCACCGG